>CAZFRK010000018.1:0-17963 GCA_964521375.1 uncultured Rhodobacterales bacterium | reverse complement strand
CCCGACGTCTACGTCACCTGCGACGTCTGCAAGGGAAAACGCTACAACCGCGAAACGCTGGACATCACCTATCGTGGGAAGTCCATCGCTGATGTCCTTGATATGACGGTGGAAGAAGGCGTCGACTTCTTCAAGGCCGTTCCCGCCATCCGCGACAAGCTGGAGCTTCTGAAGCGCGTCGGCCTGGACTACATCCACCTGGGCCAACAGGCGACCACCCTGTCGGGCGGCGAGGCGCAACGCGTCAAGCTGTCCAAGGAACTGTCCCGCCGCGCCACCGGGCGAACCCTCTACATCCTGGACGAACCGACCACCGGCCTGCATTTCGAGGATGTGCGGAAGCTTCTGGAAGTCTTGCAGGCCCTGGTCGAGCAGGGCAACACGGTCCTGGTCATCGAGCACAACCTGGAGGTCATCAAGACCGCCGACTGGATTCTCGACCTGGGGCCGGAGGGCGGCTCCGGCGGCGGGCGTCTGGTCGCCGCCGGAACGCCGGAAGAGGTCGCCAAGACCGCGGACAGCTATACCGGGCGCTATCTGGCCCCCTACCTGGCGGCCAAGGGCTGACTCCGGTTTCCCCGGTCTCGTTGCGAGACCGCAACATCGGCGGGCCGTCGGCGTTTGGCGGGGGAAGCAGCGCCCCGCCCACAGGCCCGTCGGTCAGGAAAGTTAGCGACGTTCGATGTCGTAGCGGTGCAGCGCGCTGTCCACGGTCTGGCTGGTGATGCCACGCCAGAAGTCCATCGCCTGCGCCCGTTCGAACGGGCCGTAGACCTCCTGCTCCTTGCCCGGCGCCATGACGGTGAAGGTGGTGTCGGCGTATTCGCCGCCGACCACGTAGTAGGCCTTGCCGCCCAGGTCTTCGGCGGCGCGCACCACGTAGCGCACCATGGCGTTGTCCACGGTCTTGCCGGTGATGTCGCGCCAGAAATCATGGGCCTGCTTGGCCGTGAAGGGGCCGTGGGTCTCCAGTTCGACACCCGGGGCCGGAGTGGTGAAGGCGGTGTCGGCGTATTCGCCGCCGACCACGTAGAATTTCTTGTCGTCCATAGGTGTTCCCCTTGGTCAAAAGGCTGCGCGCCCTGTGTACACGCTCTCACGCCGGATGGGAACACCCTGCCCGCTTGGGTGGGTCTTTTGGCCCCTTTGGGTAGGGCGCCGCCGCAAGTGACCCCCGTCCGCTGGTCCGATGCCATCCGATCTGCTATCCAGAACGCCACTCCACCACCGACTGGGCCGCCGCATGACCCCTGACGCCGCCGCCGACCCCCTCGCCCGCCTGCTCGCCGTCATGGAACGCCTGCGCGATCCCGACGACGGCTGTCCCTGGGACATCGAACAGACCTACGCCTCCATCGTCCCGCACACCATCGAGGAAGCCTACGAGGTCGCCGAGGCGGTCGAGCGCGGCGACATGGCGTCCTTCCGCGACGAACTGGGGGACCTCCTGCTTCAAGTGGTGTTTCACAGTCAGATCGCCCGCGAGGCCGGGGCCTTCGATTTCCATATGGTGGCCGACTCCATCACCGAAAAGATGATCCGCCGCCATCCGCATATTTTCGGTGACGAAACGGTCGACAACGCCGAGGCCCAGACCGTCGCCTGGGAGGAGCAGAAGGCCCGGGAGCGGGCGGCCAAGGCCGCCGCCGAAGGCACCCGCGACGCCGTTCATTCGGCCCTGGAAGGCGTCTCCACCGCCCTGCCGTCCATGACGCGCGCCCTGAAATTGCAGAACCGCGCCGCGCGGGTCGGCTTCGACTGGACCGACCCGCGCGACGTCCTGGCCAAGATCGAGGAAGAGCTGGAGGAGGTCCGGGAAGAGTTCCTGCCCGAGACTCCCGACGCGGATCGCCTGCGGGACGAGGTCGGCGACCTGCTGTTCTCGGTCGTCAATCTGGCCCGCAAGGCCGGGATCGATCCGGAAACCGCCCTGCGCGGAACCAACCGTAAGTTTGAAACCCGCTTTCGCGGCATTGAACGGTTCCTTTACGATGAGGGGCGTAGCGTGACCGATGCCTCCCTTGAGGAAATGGAGGCGCTCTGGGTCCGTGCGAAGAAGGAAGAGAGCGATGGATCGCCAAGGTAGGTCAATGCGTTACGGAGCCGCTTTCAAGCGATGGGTGCGCGCCGTCCTGACCGTTTTGATGGTCCTGCCTCTGGCCGCGTCCTGCTATGTGCCCGACGACTTCCTGGCCGAGATTCGGTTGGCCGCCAACGGGGACTACGCCTTCGTCTTCAAGGGCAGCCTGATCTGGGCGCCGCTGGTCCAGGAAATCCGTAACGGCGACCTGACGCCCGAGGAAGTCCGTGAAAAGCAGGCGATCATTCAGCGGGACCTGGAGCGCGACAGCCACTTTCGCTCGATCGAACCCCAGGGCAATGGGCGCTTCAGGGTCTTCTACGAACGACTCGGTCGCTTCACTGGCACCCGCAAGGTCACCTTCGTGCGTCGCAGCGCCGAAATCCTCGGCATGGAGACACGGACCGACGGCACGGTTCATATCCGCGGCGGCGGCACCAACGGGCGCAATCCGCAGGAATTGCTGGACCTGCGCATCAATCCCGAAGGGCGCCTGCGCATCATCACGAACGTTCCGGAAGTCCAACAGAACGCCCAGAAGGTCACCCTTGGGATGCCCGGCTATCCGGACTACCGGATTTACGACTGGTCCCTCGATCTGACCACGCCCACGCCGGTCTTCATCGGCCAGCTGCTCGGACGCCGTTAGGACAGCGCCGCCAGCCCCTCGACGAACAGGTCGCGCGCCCGGCGCCACTGGTCCAGGTCGGGGGCGAGCAGAACGATCCCCTCCCGCAGGGTCGGACAATAAGGGCGTCCGTCGATCAGCGCCCCATGCCCTCCTGCTTCGGCGTGCAGCAGCACGCCCGCGGCGTGGTCCCACGGCATCAGGCGGCTGAAGGTAGCCACGTGCAACCGCCCGGACGCCAGGTCGCGGTAATCGTGGGCCGCCGACCCCTGCCGCCGGACGCGGGCGAAGGCGGCGTGAAAGGACGGCGGCTTGCGCGTCACCGAGGCTTCCAGGCGGGCCAGCGGCAGGCCTTGACCACCGACGCCCAGACGGACCGGCCCTCGGCCCTCGGCGCGAAGCCAGGCCCCGCCGCCGACTTCCACCGTCGCCGTATCGTCGGCCACCGGATCATGAATCCACCCGGCGACCGTCCGCGTGCCTTGGACCAAGGCCACGGCGGTCGCGAACCGAGGACGCCCGTGTACGAAATTGGCGGTCCCATCGACGGGATCGACGATCCACACCGGGGCCTCGCCGCCGATGCGGTCGAGCAGACGGCGATCCCCATGCACCGCCTCTTCCCCCACCACGACGGAACCGGGAAGCAACGCGGTCAAACGGGCCGTCAGCACTTTTTCCGCTTCCACGTCGGCATCGGTCACCAGATCCTGGGCGTGGCTCTTGGTGCGCACGCCATCTTCCCCCAACGCCTTGAAACGGGGCATGATTTCGGTGGCCGCGACCTCGGCGATAAGTCGGGTGACGCTGTCGATGTCAGGTGTCCGCATGACGCTAGAGCCAATCCCGAGCGGACGGAAACGTCCGCGACGACGTATTTGCTATAAGAATAAAAGGATAGAGCGGATTTCGCGACCGTATGGGAGCGAAAACCGCTCTAGATGTAGCCGGAGTCGGCGGTCAGGTCACGCGGAATAGGTCTCGCGGTCCTTGTGATAGACATCCGAAAGAAGTGTCAAAAGCGTCGCCGCCTCACGGTTGTGGGCCGATTTCTGCATCAGCCAGCGGGTGACGAAACAGGCGAAGGTCACCGCCTCGCCCTTGCCGCGCAAGGCATGGGCGGCGGCGATGGCCTCCAGCGCCTCGTGGGTCTCGACGCGGGCCATGACGTTGAGCTGCTTCTTGGTGAAGCGGTTGCGGGATCGCCAGCGGGTCTGGGAGCGGGCCGTCGCCATACCGCCCTCCTCTCTCTACTAGTAGAAAGGTAAGCGTAGCCGGTCCGGGCTGTTCCCGCAATGCTACTAGTAGACCTGACCGCCCTGCTTTTGCTGGAACCGCCCCGCGTCCGCGGGATCGAGGCGGACCAGAACGACGGCTTCGGTTTCGTCGTCGCGCCGCGACAGCACCTCGCCCCGCCGGTACAACCAGGCAAGGGTGGCCCCGTCACTGTGCGGCACCGCCACTTCCAGCGTCACCCGGGCGCGGTTGAGGCGGTCGTCGACGGCTTTCAGCAACTCCCGGGTCCCCTCGCCCGTGACGGCGGAAATGGCGACCAGGGCGTCTTCCCGTCGCGCCTGGGCACGGATCTGGTGCCCGGTTTCGTCATCCAGGAGGTCGATCTTGTTCAGGGCCTCGACCAGCCCTTCGTCCACTTCCTTGTCGAGGCCGAGTTCCCGGCGCAATACACGTTCAACGTCGGCCTTCTGGGCCTCGCTGTCGGGATGGGAAATATCCCGAACGTGGACGATCACGTCCGCCTCCAGGACTTCTTCCAGGGTGGCGTGGAAGGCGGCGACAAGCTCGTGCGGGAGATCGGAGACGAAGCCCACCGTGTCGGACAGGATGACGGTGCGCCCCGAGGGCATGGCCAAGGCCCGCATGGTCGGGTCCAGGGTGGCGAAAAGCTGGTCCTGGGCGTAGACCTCGGCCTTGGTGATGGTATTGAACAGCGTCGACTTTCCGGCGTTGGTATAGCCGACCAGGGCGACGATGGGATAAGGGATGCGTTTGCGCGCCTGACGATGAAGCTGTCGGGTCCGCTTCACCTCCTCCAGGTCCTTCTTGAGGCGGGCGATGCGTTCGCCGATCAGGCGGCGGTCGATTTCGATCTGGGTTTCACCGGGGCCGCCAATGAATCCCAGGCCGCCGCGCTGCCGCTCCAGGTGGGTCCAGGACCGCACCAGCCGCGACCGCTGATAGGTCAGGTGCGCCAGTTCGACCTGCAATTGGCCTTCCCGCGTGCGGGCCCGCTCGCCGAAGATCTCCAGGATTAGGCCGGTGCGGTCGATCACCTTGACGTCCCAGGCTTTTTCCAGGTTGCGCTGCTGGATGGCCGACAGATGGCAGTCGGTGATGACCAGCCCGATCTCCAGGTCCTTCAGCATGGGGGCGAGGCGGTCCACCGCGCCGCCGCCCAGATAGGTCGCCGGTCGAACGCGGCTGACCGGCACGACCTCGGCCAGGGCGACGTCGAGGGCGATGGCCTCGGCGAGGCCGATGGCCTCGCCCAGACGGGCTTCGGGAAGGCGCGCGTCCGTGCCGCCGCTCTTCACCAAGGGATGAAGAACGGCCGCCCGTGACGGCTGGGTCCGCGATGTCTTATCCAAAATGGCTCCGGGAGCGTCCGAGACCCTTAGGCGTCGGCGTCATCCTGCTTCGGGTCGAAAAGCTGGATCGGCGTCGCCGGCATGACGGTCGAAATGGCGTGCTTGTAGACAAGCTGGGTGTGGCCGTCGCGGCGCAGAAGCATGGAGAAGTTGTCGAACCAAGTCACGATACCCTGAAGCTTCACACCGTTGACCAGGAAGACCGTAACCGGGGTCTTGTTCTTGCGAATGTGGTTGAGGAACACATCCTGCACGTTCTGTGTCTTTTCGTTCGACATACACTCAGCCCTTCCGCTGTTCTTGTTGCCCCTGAGGGATGGGGTCGGTTCGAATCAACCGAACCTTCGTTATCATCTATTGGCGGCCTTGGGAACCATGAGGTTTCGCAAGTGCCCCGCCAGCGCGTCGCATCCCGCGAAATGCAGATCCGGGAAGCAGTCTGGGTAGGCGTCGTGCGTCGGTGGGGTGTCCTGGAGCAGGATTCCGCTCAGCCCCGCCCCCGCCGCGCACTGCATATCGACGAGATTGTCGCCGACGAACCAGACGTCCGGCCCCGGCGCCAATCCGGCGTCGGCCAGCACCATGTCCACCGGATCGCGGGCGGGCTTGTCGCGGGCGGCGTCGCCGGCGCCGACCAGGGTCCCGAAATAGCCGGTCCACCCCAGGTGCTCGGCCTCGGCCCGCAGAAAGGCGCCGGTCTTGTTGGAAACGACGCCGAGGTAGACGTCGTGCTCCGACAGGTCCGCCAGCAGCGCCGCGGCTCCGGGCAGCGTCGCCAGCATGTCGATATGGATGGCCGCGAAGGCGTCGTAGAAGACCACCTTGGCCTCCTGCCAACGGTCCCCGAACAGCTCGGGGAAGGTATCGCGCATGGATCGACCGACGCGGGTCCGGCACTCGTCCTCCGACCACGTGGGCTTGTCCATGGCCGCCAGAGTGGTGTTGATGGCCTTGCCGATGCAGGGCCAGGTGTCGACCAGGGTATTGTCCCAGTCGAACAGGATGGCCTTTGGCACGGGAGGGGTCGTCATGCCCAGGCGGCCTCCGGCGTCAGGGTTTCCAGGCGGGCCAGATAGAGATCCCGCAGGGTACGGGCGACGGTGCCCGGCGCGCCGTTGCCGATGACGGTTCCGTCCACCTCCACCACCGGCAGGACGAAGGTGGTGGTCGAGGTGATGAAGGCTTCGCGGGCCGTCCGGGCTTCCTCCAGCGAAAACGGGCGTTCGTCGATCTCCATCCCCGCCGCGCGGGCCAAATCCAGGATCACATGGCGCGTGACGCCGGCCAGGATGGAGGTCCCCAGCGGACGCGTCACCAGCCGCCCGTCCTTGTCGACGATCCAGGCGTTGGACGACCCCGCCTCGCTGACCGTGCCGTCCGGTTCGGTCATCCAGGCCTCGAAGGCGCCGGCCTCCGCCGCCTTTTGCTTGGCCATGACGTTGGGCAGCAGGGCGACGGCCTTGATGTCGCGTCTCCGCCAGCGAATATCCGGCAGGGCGATCACGGAAATCCCCTCGTCGATCGCCTTCGCCGACGGTCCCAGACCGGGGCGCGCCGTGACCACCAGGGACGGCGCGACGTTCTTGGGAAACAGGTGGTTACGCGGCGCCACACCGCGGCTGACCTGAAGATAGAGAATCCCGTTCCGGATGCGGTTCTTTCTCAGGGTGGCGCGCAGGACGGTTTTCAGGGCCGCGTCGCTCATGGGCGCGACGATGGAAAGGTCGGCCAGCCCGCGGGACAGACGCCGCAGGTGGAGGTCCAGATCGACCGGCAGACCCTTCCAGACGGCGATGACCTCATAGACCCCGTCGGCGAACTGATAGCCGCGATCCTCCACGTGGACGGAAGCGTCCGCGTGCGGGCGGTAGAGGCCGTTGACGTAGGCGACTCGGCTCATCAGAAGTACTCCAACCGCACCGAGAACATCTTCTCGACCTTCTTCACGGCCTCGGAGGCGGCGAAGAGGATCACCCGGTCGCCGCCCTGCACCACCGTATGGCCGCGCGGAATGATGACCTCGCCGTCGCGCACCAGGGCGCCCAGGACGACGCCGTTGGGCAGCTTGACCTCGCGGATCGGCCGTCCGACCAGGCTGGAGGTCTCCAGGGCGTCGGCCTCGATCAGTTCGCCGAACCCTTCGTGCAGGGAATGGACGCTGTGGATGCGGCCGCGGCGCACATGCTGAAGGATGTTGGACACCGTGATGGAGCGCGGATTGACGATCACGTCGACGCCCAGGGTGTTGACCAGCGTGTTGTAGGTCGTCTTGTTGAGCAGCGAGATGGCGCGCTGGCTGCCGTAGCGTTTGGCCAGGAGCGACGACAGGATGTTGGTCTCGTCGTCGTCGGTGACGGCGACCACGGTCTCCGCCGAGGCGACCCCCGCCTCCTCCAGGATTTCGGGGTCGAGCACGTCGCCGTTGATGACGACGGTCCGGTTCAGCGTCTTGGCCACGTATTCCGCCCGCTCCCGGTCCATTTCAATGATCTTGGCCGAAATGTCGGGATATTCCTTTTCCAGGTGCAGGGCCAGGAACAGGCCGATGTTGCCGCCCCCCAGGATGAGGATGCGGCGGGTCTGCCCTTCCTCATGCCCAAAGGCCGCCATGGCGCGGGTCACGTGATCGGTGGCGACGACGAAATAGACGTCGTCGCCGACCAGCATCTGATCCTCGGCGGTCGGCACGATGGGCCGGTCGTTGCGGACGATGCCGACGACGATGAGCTGCAGGTCGGGAAACAGAACGGAAAGCTGGCGCAGGGGCGTGTTGACCACCGGCGTATCTGGGCGGCAGCGCACGCCGACGAGCTGGACCTTGTTGTTGGCCAGCGGAATGATGTCGATGGCGCCGGGCACGCGCAGACGGCGGGTGACGGCGCGGGCGACCTCGATCTCCGGGCTGATGATCACGTCGATGGGCATGTTCTCGCGCGAGAACAGGTTGCCCCAGATCGGACTGAGGTAGGACTGATTGCGGACGCGGGCGATCTTGGTCGGCACGTTGAACAGCGAATGGGCGACCTGACAGGCGACCATGTTCACTTCGTCGTGCTGGGTCACGGCGATCATCATGTCGACGTCGCCGACCCCCGCCTGTTCCAGGACGTCGGGATGCGAGGCGTAGCCGACCACCGCCTTGACGTCCAGGCTGTCCTGGATCTTGCGGATCAGTTCCGGTCGCTGGTCGATCACGGTGATGTCGTTGTTCTCGCTGGCGAGATAGCGGGCGATATTGTACCCGACCTGCCCCGCGCCGCAGACGATGACCTTCATTCCGACTGTCCTCCGGGCCGTCGAGCCACTGGACTCAGGCCCTGCTGTTGCGTTCCTCGCCCGTCACGCCGAGGCTTTTGAGCTTGCGGTGCAACGCCGACCGTTCCATGCCCACGAACTCGGCGGTGCGGGAAATGTTGCCGTTGAATCGGGTCACTTGCGCCAGAAGATATTCCCGTTCGAACATCTCACGGGCGTCCCGCAGGGGCAGGCCCATGATTTCGCTCGACCGTTCCAGGCGCAACACCTCCGGTGTGATGGAGCCGATCTCCGCCGGCAGCATCTCGGCGCGGATGACCTCGCGGGCGTCGCCGGGCGCCATGATCAGCAGCCAGTCCATGACGTTGCGCAGCTGTCGCACGTTTCCGGGCCAGTCATAGGCCTGCAGCGCGGCCATGGCGTCGTCGCCCAGGCGGCGCGCGGCGGCGCCCGCTGCCTGGGCCGCCCGTTCCATGAAATGGTCGGCCAGCATGGGAATGTCTTCCCGACGGTCCTTCAGCGCCGGAAGGCGCAGGGGCACGACGTTCAGGCGGTAAAACAGGTCTTCGCGGAAGTCGCCCTGCCCCATGGCCTCCTGCAGGTCCCGGGCGGTGGTCGCGATGACGCGGATATCGACCGCCACCCGTTCGCCGCCGCCGACCCGCTCGAAGCTTTGTTCCTGCAGGACGCGAACGAATTTCCCTTGGGTCTCCAGGGGCATGTCCGCCACTTCATCCAGCAGCAATGTACCGCCGTGGGCCTGTTCCAGGAGGCCGACGCGGCGCGGAGCCTCGGCCCCGTCGAAGCCGCGTTCGGTGCCGAAAAGCTCGATCTCCATGCGGTCGGGATGCATGGCCGCGCAATTGACCGCCACGAAGGGTCCGTCGGCCCGCTTGGAGCGGGCATGAATCATGCGGGCCGCCACTTCCTTGCCCGACCCCGCCGGGCCGGTGATGAGAATGCGCGATCCCGACGGGGCCACCCGCTCGATCCCGTGGCGCACCTGATTGATGGCGTTGGAGACCCCTTGCAGGTCGGCGGCGGCGCCGCTCTGAAGGCGCAGTTCCTCGTTCTCCCGGCGCAGCCGGGCGGCTTCGATGGCGCGTTCGACGATCAGCAGGAGGCGGTCCGACTTGAAGGGCTTCTCGATGAAGTCGTAGGCGCCCTGCTTGATGGCCTGAACCGCCGTTTCGATGTTTCCGTGCCCGGAAATCATCACCACCGGAACATGGGCGTGCGTCGTCTTGATCCAGTCGAGAAGCTGCAACCCGTCGAGGCGCGATCCCTCCAGCCAGATATCGAGGATGACCAGCGACGGCTGGCGATCCTCGATCAGGGCGATGGCCGCGTCGGCGTCGCCCGCCTCGCGTGGAGAATGGCCTTCATCCTCCAGGATGCCGGCGATCAGCATCCGGATGTCGGTCTCGTCGTCTACGATCAGAATATCACGCGCCATGATATGAAGCGTCTTAGGCAGGAGAAACGCCATCGGCGGCCGGCTCCGCCTCGGCATGAAAAGCCAGAGTGATCAGGGCGCCTCTGCCGGGCGCGTCCTCAAGTATCAGATCACCGCCATGATCTTCCAGGATTTTCTTGACGATTGCCAGCCCCAGACCGGTTCCCTTGGCCCGCGTCGTCACAGATGGCTCGGTCAGGCGGGACCGTTCGTCGGGGAGGCCGCGCCCGTTGTCCTCTATCGCGACGCGGATGGTCCGCCCGCCGGTCGCCTCGACCTCCTGGGTCAGGGTCACGGCGATGCGCCCGTCGCTTTCCTCGGGGACCGCGTCAATGGCCTCCACGGCGTTCTTCAGCAGGTTGGTCAGGGCCTGCGATATCTGGCGGGAATCGCAGCGCATGCGGACCGGCGTGTCCGGCAGGACGGCCTCGAAATGAATATGCGGGAACGCCGTCCGTTGCAGGAAAACCGCCTGCGTCACCAGTTGCCCCAGGTTCTCGGCCTTCATGGTCGGGTTGGGCATACGCGCGAAGGAGGAGAACTCATCGACCATCTGGCCGATGTGAACCACGTGGCGCACGATGGTGTCCGTGCATTGGACGAAGACCTCGCTGTCCTCGGTGATCTGCTTCAGATAGCGCCGCTTCAGGCGTTCGGCGGACAGTTGGATGGGGGTCAGGGGGTTCTTGATCTCATGGGCCACGCGGCGCGCCACGTCGGCCCAGGCGGCCTTGCGTTGCGCCGCCTCCAACTCGGTGACGTCGTCGAAGGTCAGGACGTGGCCGATCAGTTCCCCGTCCACCTGTTCGGCGGCGGCGCGGACGACGAAGGTCAGTTGCTCGCCGCCCCGCTTCAACTCGACCTCGCTCTGGACCGAAGCGCCGCGCAGGCGCGCCTCCCCGTCCAACAGCCCGTCGAACTCGGGCACCACGGTCGCCAGGGATTCGCCGTAATGCTCTTCCAGCGGAACCCGCAACAGGTCGGAGGCGGAGCGGTTGGCCAAGGTCAGACGGCCCGCCGGATCGGTCGAGATGACACCGGCGGAAACGCCGGACAGGACGGTTTCGGTGAACCGCCGCCGTTCGTCCAATTCGCGGTTCGCCGACAGAAGGCGGGTCTGCTGGCTGGCGATCTGGCTCGTCATCCTGTTGAAGGCGCGCGACAGGGTGGCGATCTCATCGGCCGCCGCCAGTTCCGGCACGCGCACCGACAGGTCCCCGGACCGCACCCGTTCCGAGGCGTCGATCAGTTCGGCGATCGGTTGGGCCAGACGGGTGGCCAAGGTCAGGCCGACCCAGACGGCGGCGGACAGAAGCAGCAGGGCGACGACGATGAAGATCAGCGAGAAGGTGATCTCCAGGTCGGAGCGCCCTTCCTGGAGCCTTTGATAGGCGGCCACCGCCTGCTCCGTCTGCTCCATGTGCTGGATGACCTTCTGGTCCACGAAACGACCGACGTAGAGATAGAAGGTCGGAATGACGTCCAGCTTGACCAAGGCCCGGACGCGGTCGTCCGATTCACCGGTCAGGACGGCGACCTCGCCGTTGTCGGCCCGTTCCAGGGCCCAGAAGGGCACCTCCTCGAACTGGAGCGAGAAGGTGTAGCCCGCCCGGCCATGCACTTTGCCCACGTCGTCGAAGACCACGGCCTCGGTCAGGCCGCGGATGTTGGTTTGCTGGATGAGGAACCGTTCCAGCGCCTGTGGGGTGGACGACACCTGGGCCCAGTTGCGTTGCAGGTCGTTGGCGACGGCCAGCACCTCGCCGGCGATCACCTGCTGGTGCTCTTTCAGATAGGCCTGGGCGACGGCCTGGGATTCCGACAGGGCGGTGCGCACCCGTTCGCCGAACCACGCCTGAACCCCGGCGTTGAAGAACAGGGCCGAAAAGACGGCGACCAGGATGGCCGGAGCCACGGCGACGACGGAAAACAGGCCGACGAAGCGCAGATGCAGGCGGGATCCGGCGCCGCCCGCCTTGCGGCGCACCCAAAGCGCCACCAGACGCCGGGCCACCACGGCGCTGAGGATCAGCAACAGCACGAGGTCCAGGTTCAGAAGGACCATGACGGCGTTGGAATTGGGGTCCGTCGGCGCCCAGCCGGTCATGACGGCGTAGGTGGCTATCCCCGACAGCAGGGCCGCCACGGCCAGCAGGATGGCCATCTTCCGCCCCAGGTTCTGGCGACGGGCCCACAGCCCCAACCGCATGAGGGAGCGATTGAGGGTGACGCCCGCGGCACGCTTCTGGTGGCGGATCGGTCTCATGCGGACGCGGACTCCTGACGGGCCAAGACGGGGCGCCTACTTGACACCCCGGACCACGGAAATGTCCAGATCGCGGATTTTCTTGCGCAGGGTGTTGCGGTTCAAGCCCAGGATCTGGGCGGCCCGGATCTGGTTGCCGCGGGTGGCGTCCAGGGTCAGGGAAATCAAGGGCCGCTCCAGTTCCCGCAGCACGCGGTCATAGAGTCCGGGCGGTGGCAGGCTGTCGGCATGGGCGCTGAAGTAGGCCCGCAGATGCCGTTCGATGGCGTCGGACAGGTTCTCCCCCTCCGGCGGCTCGCCCTGCCCCGGCGGCTCGACGTTGGCGAGTTCCATCTCGACCGTTTCGATGCCGATGGTTTCGTCGGCATGAAGGGCGGCCAGGCGCCGCACCAGGTTTTCCAGCTCGCGCACGTTGCCGGGCCAGCGGTGGCGCTTCAGGCGGTCCAGGGCGGGACCGTCGAAGGCCTTGTGCGGAAGCCCCTCCTCCGCCGCCATGTCGAGGAAGTGCGCCGCCAGTTCGGGGATGTCGTCGACCCGTTCGCGCAGGGGCGGCAAGCGGATCGGCACCACATTGAGGCGGTAGTAAAGGTCTTCGCGGAACAGCCCTTGGCGAATGAGTTGCGTCAGGTCGCGGTGCGTGGCGGCGACGATGCGCACGTTGGAGCGGATGGGTGTCCGCCCGCCGACGGTGGTGTATTCGCCTTCCTGGAGCACGCGCAGCAGCCGCGTCTGGGCCTCCGGCGGCATGTCGCCGATTTCATCCAGGAACAGGGTGCCGCCCTCAGCCTGCTCGAAGCGGCCCAAGGCGCGCGCCGTGGCGCCGGTGAAGGCGCCCTTTTCATGGCCGAACAGTTCGGATTCGATCAATTCGCGCGGAATGGCCGCCATGTTGACCGCCACGAAGGGACCGTTGCGCCGCTTGCCGTAGTCGTGCAGGGCGCGCGCCACCAGTTCCTTGCCCGACCCGGACTCGCCGGTGATCATCACCGTCAGGTCGGTGTTCATCAGGCGCGCCAGGGTGCGGTAGATCTCCTGCATGGCGGGCGACCGCCCGATCAGCGGCAGGCGCTCCTCCTCTTCCCGTGAGACCGGGGCGACCGTCGCGCCGGAGCGGGGCAGCGACAAGGCCCGGCGCACCACCGACACCAGTTCCTGCAGGTCGAAGGGCTTGGGCAGGTATTCGAAGGCCCCGCGCTCGGTCGCCTTGACCGCCGTCAAAAGGGTGTTCTGCGCGCTCATGACGATGACGCGCATGTCGGGCCGAAGCTTCTTGATGCGGGGAATGAGGTCGAGGCCGTTCTCGTCCGGCATCACCACGTCGGTGATGACCAGATCCCCCTCCCCGTCGCACACCCAGCGCCACAGCGTCGCCGCGTTACCGGTGGTCTTGACGTTGTACCCGGCGCGCCCCAGCGCCTGGGTCAGGACGGTGCGGATGCCGTGGTCGTCGTCGGCGACAAGGATGGTTGAGGTACTCATGATTCTACACCGTCCTCCTGGGAGGTCATGCTCAGAGGCTCGTAACCGGTCGCCCAGTCGGGCGCCGTCGCCTTGACGATGGGCAGCAGGACGCGGAACACCGTCCGGCGGTTCTGGCTGTCGAACTCGATGATGCCGCCGTGGTCGCTGACGATCTTCGCCACCAGGGCGAGGCCCAGGCCGCTGCCCTTGGGCTTGGTGGTGACGAAGGGATCGAAAAGGTTGGGCCGCAGATCCTCGGGGATACCCGGACCGTTGTCCTGGACGCTGACCACCAGCGGCAGATGGATCATGCTCGACGTGCCGGGCACCTGGACCCGGACGCCGTGCTGGTAGGCCGTCCGCAGGACCACTTCGCCGCCGTCCTCGGGACAGGCTTCGCAGGCGTTCTTCACCAAGTTGAGGAACACCTGGATCAGTTGGTCGCGGTTGCCCCACACCGGCGGCAAGGAGGGGTCGTAGTGCTCGATGATGCGGACCCCCTTGCCGACGCCGTTCTCGGCCACCCGCCGGACATGCTCCATGACACGGTGAATGTTGACGGCCTCGCGCTCCAGGGGGCGTTGGTCGGAGAACACTTCCATGCGATCGACCAGCTTGACGATGCGGTCGGCCTCGTCGCAGATCAGCTTGGTCAGAGGGCGGTCTTCTTCCGCCGCGGTGCCTTCCAGGAGCTGCGCCGCCCCCTTGATGCCCGACAGCGGGTTCTTGATCTCGTGCGCCAACAGGGCGGCCATGGCGGTGACCGAGCGCGCCGCGTTGCGATGGGACAGTTGCTGGCCGATGCGCATGGCCAGCGTATGCTCCAGAAGCGACAGCAGGACCTTTCCCGAGCGGTCGACCATGGGCGATACCTGCACGGTCACGGTGCGCGGTCCGGTGCGCAGGGAATCCATCACCGCGCCGAATTCCGAGACCGGACTGCCGCTGGCCAACGCCTGACGGACAAGGGCGCAGATCGTCGAATCCGCCGGGATCAGGTCATCGAGCTTCTGGCCGCACATATAGGTCGCCGAGACCTCGAACAACTGTTCGGCGGCACTGTTGGCGAAGCCGATGACCCCATCCTGGCCGATGCAGAGAACCGCCGTCGGCAGGGTCGCGATGACCGCCATCGGATCGGTGGGCCTGGGGGCGCTGGTCACGGACAAATCTCCTCTCAAGCCGCCGCGCGCGCGACGAGCGGCGCGTAAAAGGCGTCGATAAGCGCGGCGGCGCGATCGGCGTCGTCCTCTGTGTTGAAGGCGTCCCGGAAGGCATTGGCGCCGGGCAGGCCGTGCACCGCCCAAGCGACGTGCTTGCGGGCGACGCGCAGGCCTTTGTAGGTCCCGTAGTGGCTCAGGATGCCTTCGAAATGGTCGCGCAGGACGGCGTGGCGCTCCGCCGGGCCGGGATCGGCGGGGCGGACTCCCTCCGTCAGATAGGCGCCCACCTGCCCCAACAGCCAGGGCCGTCCCTGGGCGCCGCGCCCGATCATCACGCCGTCGGCGCCGCTGGCTTCCAGGGCCGCCCGCGCGTCGGCGCAGCTTTCGATGTCTCCGTTGACCACCAGCGGCAGGCGGGTCGCCTCGCGGACGGCGCGGACGGCGGACCAGTCGGCCTCGCCGGTGTACATCTGCAGTCGCGTCCGCCCGTGCACCGTCACCATGGCCAGCCCCGCCTCCTCGGCCATGCGGGCCAGACGCGGCGCGTTGAGGTGATCGTCGTCCCAGCCCAGGCGCATCTTGACGGTCACGGGAATCTCGACGGCGGCGGCGACCGCCTCCATGATCCGCCCGGCGAGCGATTCGTCGCGCATCAGCGCCGACCCGGCGTAGCCCTTGACCACCTTCTTGACCGGGCAGCCCATGTTGATGTCGATCAGGGCGGCCCCCCTGTCGACGTTCATGCGCGCCGCCTCGGCCATGACGGCGGGCTCGTTGCCCGCCAACTGCACGGCCATGGGAAACTCGTCCTCGCAGGGCGTCGACATGCGCAGGGTATCGCGGTGGGCGCGAATCATCTGGCCGGAGGCGATCATCTCCGAGAACACCAGACCCGCGCCGAACCGCCGCGCCAGGCGACGGAACGGCGCGTCGGTGACGCCGGACATGGGCGCCAGCAGCACCGGCGCGTCAAGCGCCAGTCCACCGATGGACAAGGGGGGAATGGGACGGTCGGCGAAAGCCATAAGGCGGTTCATTCAGCAAACATGGACCGCTGCATAATAATTAGGCATGAACGCCGCTTCAATGGTCTTCACTGGGGAGCGCCGACAATCACGCCGGTGACGAACTTCACACCCGGATAACCGAGGGTCAACAAAAGGTAGGCGAGCAAGACGACGCGCGCCGCGGCGCGCCCCCGGACGCCGGTGAAATGGCGGGCCAGCAGCAGCAGCCCGATGACCACGAAGGCCAGGATCGACAGCAGCGTCTTATGGTCGAAGGGCAGCAACAGCCCGTATTCCAGCCATTCCACCGCCATGCCGGTGACAAGGCCGAGGCCCAGCACCACCTCGGAGGCCAGCAGCAGGCGGGCGAGGATCGCCTCGCTGTCGGCCACCGCCGGCAACTGCCGGGTCAGGCGGGTCGGCGCCTTGCGCTTCAAGGCCCGTTCCTGGAGGAAGGCCGCCAGGGCGGCGATGGCCGCGACGGTCAGCATGCCGTAGGTGGTCACGCCGATGGCGATATGCAGGCCCAGCCAGGCTTCCGGCGCGCCACTCGCCAAGGGGGCGCCCAGGGTGTGCAGCCAGACCGCCGCCGTCAGGCCAAGAACGGCCAGATAGGGACCGAGCAACGGCAGAAGGCGCCAGCTCTCCCGCAGGAACAGGGCCCCCAGAAGAAAGATCGCCGCCGCCGTCGCGATGCTCACCCAAAGGGTCGGAGACAGCCCCGTAACCCATTGCCGCCCCAGGAGTTCGACGCTGAACGCCGCCGGTCCGGTCAGGGCCAGGACACCGGCGGCCCAGAACAAGGCGTCGCGCCGCTGCTCCGCCCGCACCCCGACGAGAGCGGCGGGCAGAAGCGACAGCAGGGCCAGCAGGCTATGGGCGAAGGTCGGAACCATGGCCGCGATCATACCGTCTTCCCCTGCAAAGACAATGTGGTCGCGCAATGGGTTCGGCCCCGGCGCGCCGACGCCGAGCGCGGCGACTTCCCGGCGGCGGGCGCGGCTGCTAGGGTGGCGCCCGCACGTTCACACCCGCGTCAGTCAGGAGTCTCCGCGTCATGAAGGCCGTCGTCCTCGTGGTCGCCGCCGGTCGGGGCACGCGCTTCGGCGGTGCCCGCCCGAAACAGTATCTGCCGCTCGACGGTCGCCCCGTTCTTCGCCACAGCCTGGCCACCTTCGCCGCCCACCCGCGCCTGCGTGGGGTCCGGGCGGTCATCCATGGCGACGACAGGGACCTTTACGACGAGGCCGCCGCCGGGCTGAACCTGCTGTCCCCGGTGGTCGGTGGGGCCGAACGCCAGGACAGCGTCCGCCTGGGATTGGAAAGCCTGGCCGACCTCGCGCCCGACGTGGTGCTCATCCATGATGCCGCCCGCCCCTACGTGGACCGCGCGGTGATCGACCGCGTCCTGGATGCGTTGGAGGCGGCTCCCAGCGCCGTCCCGGCCATCGCCGTCGCCGACACCTTGAAGCGCGGTCGCGACGGCGTGGTCACGGAAACCGTGCCCCGGGAGCACCTCTGGCGCGCCCAGACCCCGCAAGGGTTCCGCTTTGCGGACATCCTGGACGCCCACCGGACCATGGCCGGACGAACCCTGACCGACGACGCCGCCGTCGCCGAGGCGGCGGGCCTTCGCGTGGCCCTGGTGGCGGGGCATGAGCGGAACGTCAAGATCACCCTGCCCGACGATCTGACGCCCGATAATGGGACGATCACGGCTTGGGAACCGCGGGTCGGCTCCGGCTTCGACGTTCACGCCTTCACCGCGGGCGACCACGTCACCCTCTGCGGCGTGGCGGTCCCTCATTCGGCGGGCCTGAAAGGGCATTCCGACGCCGATGTCGCCTTGCACGCCTTGACCGACGCCCTCTACGGCGCCGTCGCCGCCGGGGACATCGGCCACCACTTTCCGCCGTCCGATGATCGCTGGAAAGGCGCCCCGTCGGAGACCTTCCTGCGCCACGCCCAGGCCTTGGTCGCCGGATTGGGCGGTCGTGTCACCCAGGTCGACGGGCCGCTGACCAATCCGGTCGAGATGGCC
>CAZFRK010000017.1:13473-18588 GCA_964521375.1 uncultured Rhodobacterales bacterium | reverse complement strand
CCAATGGGGTCGAACGCACGGAAGGAGAGGACATGGAACGGGAGTCTATGGAATTCGACGTGGTGATCGTCGGCGGCGGCCCTTCGGGTCTGTCGGCGGCCATCCAGCTCATGAAGCGCGCCCAGGCGGAAGAGCGCGAGCTGGCGGTCTGCGTCATCGAGAAAGGCTCTGAAGTCGGCGCCCATACGCTGTCGGGCGCGGTGATCGAGACCAAGGCCCTGGACGAACTGATTCCGGACTGGAAGGACAAGGGCGCGCCCCTGAACACGGCGGCCAGCGCCGACACCTTCCTGTTCCTGACCGAGAAGGGCGCCCAGAAACTGCCCACCCCGCCGCAGATGCACAACGCGGGCAACTATATCGTCTCGCTGGGCAACGTCTGCCGCTGGCTGGCCGAGCAGGCCGAGGCCATGGGCGTGGAAATCTATCCCGGCTTCGCCGGATCGGAAGTCCTGTTCCACGACGACGGCTCGGTCAAGGGCGTCGCCACCGGCGACATGGGCCTGGACAAGGACGGCAACCCCATCGACGGGATGTACGAGCCGGGCGTCGAACTGCACGCCAAGCAGACCCTCTTCGCCGAAGGCTGCCGAGGCTCGCTGACCAAGGGCCTGCTGGACAAGTTCAACCTGCGCGACGGTCGCGATCCGCAGACCTACGGCATCGGCATCAAGGAACTGTGGGAAGTCGACCCCGCCGTCCATAAGGAAGGCACCATCGTCCATACCGTCGGCTGGCCGCTGGACAGCAAGACCTATGGCGGGTCGTTCCTCTATCACCTGGAAAACAATCAGGTCGCCGTCGGCTTCGTGATCGGGCTGGATTACGCGAACCCGCATCTGTCGCCCTTCGACGAATTCCAGCGGTTCAAGACCCATCCGAAGATCCGTCCGATCTTCGAAGGCGGCCGCCGCGTCGCCTATGGCGCCCGTGCCCTGACCGAAGGCGGCGTCCAGTCCCTGCCCAAGCTGACCTTCCCGGGCGGCGTCCTGGTCGGCGACACCGCCGGAACGCTCAACGTGCCGAAGATCAAGGGCACCCATACCGCCATGAAGTCGGGCATGCTGGCCGCCGACGCCGTGTTCGACGCCCTGAAGGCCGAGACCGCGGCCCAGGGCGAGGTCGCCGCCTACGAAAAGGCGTTCCGCGACAGCTGGGTCTATTCGGAACTCCACAAGGTCCGCAACATCCGCCCGTCGTTCCGCTGGGGACTGTGGGGCGCCATCGCCTATTCGGCGCTGGACACCTACCTCTTCGCGGGCAAGGCGCCGTGGACACTGCATCACCATTGCGCCGACAACGAATGCCTGAAGCCCGCCAAGGATATGCCGAAGATCGACTATCCGAAGCCGGACGGAAAAATCAGCTTCGACAAGCTGTCTTCCGTGTTCATTTCCAACACGGCGCATGAGGAAAACCAGCCCTGCCACCTGCGCCTGAAGGACACCGCCACGCCGGTACAGGTCAACCTGGCCCTCTACGACGGCCCCGAACAGCGGTTCTGTCCCGCCGGGGTCTATGAATATGTCGAGGACAAGGAGAAGGGCGGTCAGCGGTTGCAGATCAACTTCGCCAACTGCGTCCATTGCAAGACCTGCGACATCAAGGACCCGACCCAGAACATCAACTGGGTGGTGCCGCAGGGTGGCGGCGGCCCCAACTACCCCAATATGTAAGGGGGCCCGACCACAACTGTTCCCGCGAAAGGTACGATGGCTTCCGTGACTTCCTCCGATCAGCGTTTGTCCCGCCATCGCGGCACCCGTCTCGGGGCCATGAGCGCGGCCATCCTCCTGCTGCTCCCCGCCGCCTGCGGCGGGGAGGGCGCCGCCGCCGACCCCAGCCGCGCCGCCGGACCGGCGATGGTGGGCCAGGTCGTCTCGTCGCCGGAGGCCCCCGCCGCCATCCGGCAGGGCGTCCCCCTGCGGGTCGGACCGGACGGCTTCGGCCATTATCTCGCGGGGCGCCACGCCCAGGCGACGGCGGACACCTCGGCGGCGGCGGACTTCTATGCCGCCGCCCTGGCCGCCGACCCGACCAACGTCACCCTGGCCCGCCGGGCCTATTTCTTCCTCCTGGCCGCCGGTCGCGACGCCGAGGCCCTGCGTCTGGCCGAACGAACCCTGGATCTGGACCCCGACAGCACGGTGGCGCCGCTGGTCCTGGCCTCCGGAGCGGCGGCGCGGGACGATTTCGCCCGTGCGGCGGCGATCCTGTCGGGCGTCGACCAGCGCGGCCTGAACGGCTTCATGGTGCCGCTAATGAGCGCCTGGGCCTTCGCCGGAGAGGGCAAGACCGACGACGCCCTGGCCGCCCTGGCGCCCATGGCCCAAAAGCCGCAACTCAAGCAGATGCACGACTTCCACGCCGGTCTCATCAACGACCTGGCGGGCCGCGAGGACGCCGCCTGGGCGTCCTACGGGGCGACCGTCGACGGCGGGGCCGCCCTGTCGCTTCGGTCGGTGGAGGTGATCGCCAATTTCCTGCAACGCCGGGGCCGGGCCGAGGAGGCCGCGACCCTGGTCGACCGCTACCGCGCCGAGCACCCGGACTCCCTGCTGGTCGGGGCCGTCTTCCGCGACTTCGACCCCGCCGGGACGCCGGGGCCGCGCCCGGTGGCGACGGCGCGCGACGGCATGGCCGAGGCCCTTTACGGGGCGGCGTCGTCGGTGGTCCAGACCAACGCGCTCGACACCGCCCTGGTGTTCGCCCGCATGGCGCTGATGCAGCGCGCGGATTTCCCCTATGCTTGGCTGATGATCGGCGACGTGCTTCTCAACCAGGATCGCTTCGCCGACGCCGCCGCCATCTATCGCGCGGTCGAGCCGTCCAGCCCCATCTACTACCCGGTCCGTCTGCGGCTGGCCGAGGCCCTGGCCGATCTGGACCGCGAGGACGAGGCCGCCGCCCTCCTGCGCGACCTCGCCGACGGCTATCCCCAGGCCGCCGAGGCGCCGGTCGCCCTCGGCGACCTGCTGCGCAGCGAGGAAAAGTGGGACGCCTCCGTCGCCGCCTACCGCGAGGGCATCACCCGCCTCGGCCCACTGCGACCGCGCCACTGGACCCTGCTCTACAGCCTGGGCGTGGCGCTGGAACGCGGCGGCCATTGGGACGAGGCGGAACGCAGCTTCCTCCAGGCCCTGGAGCTGGAGCCGGACCAGCCGCTGGTCCTCAACTACCTCGGCTATTCCTGGATTGATCGCGGCGAGAACCTGGAAGAGGGCCGCAAGTTGATCGAGACGGCGGTGCGGCAGCGCCCGACCGACGGCTACATCGTCGACAGCCTGGGCTGGGCGCACTACCTGATGGGCGAGTACGAGGACGCGGTCGAGGAACTGGAACGCGCCATCGAGCTGACCCCCGCCGACCCGACCATCAACGACCACCTGGGCGACGCCTATTGGCGCGTCGGGCGCGAGTTGGAGGCCCGCTTCCAATGGCAGCGCGCCCTGTCCCTGGAGCCGGAGGAAGACGGCGCCGCCGACGCCATCCGGACCAAGCTGGACAGCGGACTGCCGCCCCGCGCGCCCGTGGGCCGCGACTGAGTTCCCTCGGAGGGTCCCGCCGATGACCGCCACCGATGCCCAGACCCTGCGCGTCGCCGCCCCCGCCAAGATCAACCTGACCCTGCATGTGACGGGTCGGCGGGACGACGGCTATCACCTGCTGGACAGCCTGGTCGTCTTCGCCGGGGTCTTCGACCGCGTCTCGGTGGCTCCGGCGGATCGCCTGAGCCTGGAGGTGCGCGGCCCCAACGCCGAGGCCCTGGCCGCCGTGCCGGAAAAAGACAACATCGTCCTGCGCGCCGCCTGGGCCCTGGCCGGACTGACCGGCTCCGGGAAGGGCGCCCACGTCACCCTGCACAAGACCCTGCCCGTGGCCGCCGGGATCGGCGGCGGCAGCGCCGACGCCGCCGCCGCCCTGCACGGCCTCATGCGCCTGTGGGGCGTCGCCCCGCCGCGCGACGACCTGATGCGCGTCGCCGCCGGGTTGGGCGCCGACGTGCCGGTGTGCCTGCGGGGACGCGCCGCCTGCGTCGGCGGCATCGGCGAGGACCTGAAGGAGGCGCCGCCCCTTCCGGCGGCCTGGCTGCTGCTCGTCAACCCAGGCGTTCCGCTGTCCACGCCCGCCGTCTTCCAGGCCCGGACCGGCGATTTTTCCAAGCCGGTGGCGCTGAACGACGCGCCGCGCGACGCCTACGCCCTGGCCAATGCCCTGACCGCCCGCCGCAACGACCTGACGGCGGCGGCGATCAGCCTCGCCCCGGAGATCGGCGAGGCCCTGGCCGCCATCGGCGCCTTGCCCGGGTGCCTGCTGTCGCGCATGTCGGGCAGCGGCGCCACCTGCTGGGGCCTGTTCGCCACCGAATACGATTGCCGCGCCGCCGCCAAGGCGCTGCGCGCGGCCCGCCCCGGCTGGTGGATCGAACCGGCGCCCCTGCTCACCGAGGTCGACCCCTTCCGTCTGGCCGAGGCGCCCGCCCTGGCCCGCTGAGGCCCCTGGCGACGCGTCCCCGCCACGGACCCGGGCGCCGGTCCCGGCACCACCGTCTCCCGTTGCCATCCGTCCTCTTCCGCCGGGCGCGGATCCGCCGCGCGGTTTCCGCGCTTGCCGACCACCGAAGGCGCCTTCTATCGTTGCATTCTGAAACAGGAGCAACGTGCCATGCTGGGCAAGGTCCTTCTCATCGCCCCCTATCGGGGCCTCGCCACCCTGGCCGGGCGCATGGCCCGCCAGTATCCGGACCTGGACGTCACCGTCCGCACCGGCGACCTGGAGGAAAGCCTGCCGCTGCTGGATTGGGCGCGGACCAAGGGGTTCGACCTCATCATCAGTCGCGGCGGCACCGCCTCGTTGCTGGAAAAGCGCGGCACCCTGCCGGTGGTGGAAATCGCCGTCTCGGGCTACGACCTGTTCCGCCTGACCTCCTTCATCAAGGACTATTCGGGACGCGTCAGCCTGATCGGCTTTCCCAACGTCTGCGCCGGGGTGGCGACCTTTTCCAACTATCTGAGCGTCGAGGTACCCTATACCGTGGTCCACAGCACGGCGGACGTCGACGCCGCCATCGAACAGGCCCGCCAGGGCTCGCTCGGCGGCAGCTACGCCGGCTTC
>CAZFRK010000017.1:0-13463 GCA_964521375.1 uncultured Rhodobacterales bacterium | reverse complement strand
GCGACACGGTGACGGTGCGCAAGGCCGAGGAAGCGGGCCTCAAGGGGCTGCTCATCTCCTCCGGCCCCGAGTCCGTGGGGCAGGCCTTCGACCAGGCGGCCAACATGCTGCGCGGCCTGCGCCGCATGCGCGACCGCCAACAGGTGGTGGAACGCGGTCTGGCCGGACTGGCGCGCGGCGTCACACTCTGCGATCCCGACGGCAACCAGATCACCCTGGCCCAGGACCAGCCCCTGAGCGACGCCCGCCGCCGCTGGCGGGACCTGCTCCTGCCGTTCTTCGCCACCCGCCGGACCCTGCCGGAAGGCCCCTACCTGCTGCGCGGCGGCCCCCTGTCGTCGACCGAGGAGGACATCGCCCTGACCACGCCGGTGGTCGATCAGCGGCGCTTCCTGCTGTTCCATGGCGCCGACGTGGTCGGCGACCGCCCGGTGCGCTTCGTCCTCAACGACATCGCCCCGGCCACCCTGTTCCAGATCATCGCCGACCAGCACCATCTGGAAGCCCCGGCGCGGCAGGCGCGGCGGCTGCTCGGCGCCTTCGGCCCGATCTGCCTGGTCGGCCAGCCGGGAACCGGGCGCACCCGCATGCTGCGGGCCATCCAGACCACCCTCTACGGGTCGGAAAGCGGCCTGCTCGCGGGGATGCAGGTGGCCCACGGCACCCGCGACGCCTTGCGCCAGATCCTCGACGGTTTGGCCGCCTGCACCGGCATGTTGGCCCACCTGCGCGGCGTCGAGACGTTGCGGCGCGTCGACCAGGACCGTCTGGCCGGAGAACTGACCAGCTACGGCCACGGCGTCGCCCTGCTGTTCGAGGAAAGCCCGGCCAAGCTGGCGGCGCGCGGCGTCCTCTCGCCCGCCTTGGCAAGCCAGCTCGAGGGGCGCGAGATCTTCCTGGCCCCCGTCGGCGACGATCTCAAGGCCTTCGAGGCGACGGTCCTCTACAACCTGATGGAGGCCAACGCGGCGCACGGCAAGAGCATCCGCCGCTTCTCCACCGAGGCCCTGAACGCCCTGCGGCGGCGGCCCTGGCCCCGCAACTACGAGGACCTCGCCCGTTTCATCGACCGCCTGGTCCGGGAGTCGGCGGACGACGCGCAGATTCTGGACGCTCTTCCGACCGATCCTGGGCCAACTGTTGCAAAAGAGAACGAACTTACCTTTCCAGTCGATTTGGGCGGAACCCTGGACGAGATCATCGACCAATCCATCGCCGCCGTGCTGGCGGAAGAAAAGGGAAACCAAAGCGCGGCGGCGGCGCGGCTGGGGATAAGCCGGACCACGCTTTGGCGGCGCGTGCAGCGCAGCAAACCGTTGCAAAAATAAACGCTCTTTCTGTCACATATCACGTGTTGCGGGCGTTTGTTGGTGGGAGGACAATTCCCTCAACACCAGAACGGCCCATGAGGCCGCTGCCGCGGCCGCCATCTTCGGCCGCTCGTCCCAGTCCAAGATGGAGGCGGCTATGAAAATCAAAGCCACGCTCGACCGGATCCCCGGCGGCATGATGGTTGTTCCCCTGCTGTTGGCGGCGACCATCAACACCTTCTTCCCCGATCTCCTGCGCATCGGCAACTTCACCGAAGCCCTGTTCGTGAAAAGCGCCGGCGCCCTGATCGCCCTGTTCCTGCTGTGCGCGGGCGCCCAGATCAACGTCAAGAACGTCGGCACGGCCTTCGCCAAGGGCGCCACCCTGCTGGCCATGAAATGGGTGGTCGGCGCCGCCATCGGCCTGATCGCCTATATCTTCGCCGGTCCCGACGGCCTGTTCCTGGGCCTCGTCCCGCTGGCCATCATCGCGGCCATGACCAACAGCAACGGCGGCCTGTACGTGGCCATCGTCGGCCAGTACGGCAAGCCCGACGACAAGGCGGCCTATTCCCTGCTGGCGCTGAACGACGGCCCGTTCCTGACCATGGTCGCCCTGGCCATCTTCGGCGCCATGGGCTTCGTCGACGGCTTCTTCTCCATCGTGTCCTTCATCAGCGTCCTGCTGCCCATCGTGGTCGGCATGGTGCTGGGCAACAGCGACGAGGAAATGCGCGCCTTCCTGGCCAAGGGCAGCGACATGCTGATCCCCTTCTTCGCCTTCGCGCTGGGCATGGGCATCAACTTCAACGCCATCATCGACGGCGGCGGCGCGGGCGTCCTGCTGGGTGTCGCCACGGTCCTCTTCACCGGCACCGCGGGCTTCCTGGTCTTCCGCATGCTGGGTTGGAACCCGATCGTCGGCGCCGCCGAAGGGTCGACCGCGGGCAACGCCGTCGCCACCCCGATGGCCATCGCCACCGCCAACGCGGCCTTCGCCCCCGTGGCCCAGCTCGCCACGGTCCAGGTGGCGGCCAGCACCGTGACCACCGCCATTCTTCTGCCCTTCTACATCAGCTTCCTGGTCAAGAAGTTCGGCAACCGCGACGCCGCCGCCCCCTCCGAGGCGGAAGACACCGCGCCCTCCGCCGATGCCTCCGCGGCCGGTCGCTGACCGGCACCCCAAGGGGCTTTTCACCGCGGCCCGTCCACCCCGGGCGGGCCGCAAGCTTTCGGAGGACGTCATGACCATCGCCATCATCGCCGACGACCTGACCGGCGCCAACGACAGCGGGTTGCAGTTCGCCTCCTTCGGCCTCCCCACCACGGTTTTCCTCGGCGACCCGGCCGACGGCCTGGGCACGGACACCACCGTCGCGGTCATCGACACCGAAACCCGCGGCCTGGAGGCCGCCGAGGTTCCCGACAGGATCGAGGCCGTCACCCGCCGCCTGCGCGAGGCCGGAGCCCGCCACGTCTACAAAAAGATCGATTCCACCATGCGCGGCCATGTCGGCCTGGAACTGGCCGCCGCCGCCCGCGCCCTGGACGCCGACCTCATCTTCCTGACCCCGGCCTTCCCGGCCATGAAGCGCACCGTCAGCGACGGCGTCCTGCTGGTCGACGGCGTGCCGGTCGCCCAGACGCCCATCGCCCGCGATCCGGGATCGCCGGTGACCGAGTCCAATCTGGTCCATCTCCTGGCGCCGGGCATGCCCGATGTCCTGTGCATGGCCGTCGGCCGCCGGGCGTTGGCCGCTCCCGCCGACGTGCTGGGCCACCTGGACGACCTGCATGCCGCCGGGCGCCGCGGCTGCGTCATCTTCGACGCCGAGACCGACGCCGACCTGGCGCGTATCGCCCGCTTCGGGGCCGAGTTGGCCGAGCGCCAGGGGCGCACCATCCTGTGGGCCGGGTCCGCCGGGCTGGCCGCCCAACTGCCCGCCGTCTGGGGTTTCAAGGGTCCGCCCGCGCCACCCAAGGAGCTGCGCCCGGCGACCCGTCCGCCGCTGCTGGTGGTCGGCAGCGTCAACCCGGTCTCCATCGCCCAGTTGGAGACGGCGGCCCGCGTCCTGAACGCCGACCCCGTCGCCTTGTCGCCGGACGCCCTTCTGGGCGAGGGCGACGCTCGCATGGCGGAAATTCAGCGCGGCATCGACACGCTGCGCACCCAGGTCGAAAACGGGGCGGACGCCCTGATGCTGACCACCGCCCACTCGAACGAAGACGTCGACTGCATCGTCGCCTTGTCTCAAAGCAAGGGCATTTCGCGCGGTGAAGCCGGTCGGCGCATCGCAACGGGTCTGGCCGAGGTCGCCCAGACCCTTCTCGACGAAGGCGTCGTCAACCGCCTCGCCACCACCGGCGGCGATACCGGGCGGGCGATCATGGACGCCTCCAACATCCACGCCATGAGCATCGACGGCGCCATCGAACCGGGCATTCCGCTGGTCACCAGCCGGAACGGCCCGCGTCGGCACATCGTCACCAAGGCCGGAGGCTTCGGCTCGCCCGACGCCCTGGTCGCCGCCATGGCCTTCCTCACCCAAGGGAGACTGTCATCATGAAACCGTGCATCGGCGTCACCATGGGCGATGTCTGCGGCATCGGCCCCGAAATCACCGCCAAGACCCTGGCCGCCCCGGAGACGCACGCGCTGTGCCGCCCGCTGGTGATCGGCGACGCCGATGCCCTGCGCCGGGCCGCCAAGGTCCTTGGCCTGGACCTGACCGTGACCACCGTGCCCGCCGACCGCCCCTTCACCGCCGTCCCCGACCCGACGCACGCCTATTGCGTCGATCCGGGGCTTGGGGTCGGCGCCCTGCCCTACGGCGAGATCCACGCCGAGGCCGGACACGCCGCCTATGAGTTCGTGCGCGTGGCCGTGGAGATGGCGCAGGCCAACGTCATCGCCGCCATCGCCACGGCGCCGCTGAACAAGGAAGCCCTGCACAAGGGCGGCCACATGTTCCCCGGCCATACGGAGATCCTGGCCCATCTGACGGGCACGGACAGCTACGCCATGATGCTGGCGACGCCGAAGCTGAAGGTCATCCACCTGACCACCCACATCGGCCTGATCGACGCCGTCAAGAAGATCGACGCGGCGCGCGCCTATCAGGTGATCCGCCTGGCCACCGACACCTTGAAGAAGGCGGGCATGGACAATCCGCGCATCGCCGTCTGCGGCATCAATCCGCACGCCGGGGAGCACGGCCTGTTCGGCCATGGCGAGGAAGAGGAAAAGCTCATCCCGGCCATCGAGAAGGCCCAGGCCGAAGGCCTGGACGTGACCGGCCCGTGGCCGGGCGACACGGTCTTTTTCCGGGCCATGCGCGGTGACTTCGACGTCGTCGTCGCCTGCTACCACGACCAGGGTCACATCCCGGTCAAGCTTCTGTCCATCGACGACGGCGTGAACATCACCGTCGGCCTCAACGACGGCGTGGTCCGCACCTCGGTCGATCACGGCACCGCCTTCGACATCGCGGGCAAGGGCATCGCCAACCACGAAAGCCTCATCGCCGCCCTGCGCTTCGCCGTCGACCTGGCCCCGCGCGACAAGATCGCCGCCGCCAGTTGATCGTCCCCACCCCATCGCCCGTCACCGCCTACCCGCCCTATCGCGGGGGTGGCGGGAGGCGGCGGCGCGGCCCTCGAACGGTGCCCCCCATTCTGGGCGTTGATCGCCGCGTCGAAATCGCCTAAGGTCCGGCCTCTCGCCCGCCCCCTCGGGGCCGACGACGAGAGCCTGCTGGGGCGTAGCCAAGCGGTAAGGCAACGGTTTTTGGTACCGTGTACCGGTGGTTCGAATCCACCCGCCCCAGCCAATTTCTCCTATTTCCCCGCCTGCTTCACTTAACGTAATAAGACGACGCCAGAAGCATCGGCATGGTGGTCTGGATGAACACCACGACGACGGAAATGGTCATGGTCATATAGCTGATGGTCTTCAGGACCGGAACGATCACCGCCAGGCGGTGTTCGTAGATCTGCCGCGTCTGGTCGGCGAGATTGTTCAAGGATTCGGCGACTTCCCGCCCATGCGTGGCCGAGGCCAGCGCCATGCGGTCGATCTCTTCCAAGGACCGGAGTTCCAAGGTCCACTCCCGCCCCCTGCGAACGGCGTCCCGGGCCCGGACGAGGTCTTTCTTCAGCGGCCCCGGACGGGCCTGCTCGGCGGCCAACGCCAGGGCCTCATCCAGATGGACGCCGCCCGAGATCAGCTCCGAGAGGTGGAAGAGAAGCGCGTACTTCTCCACCGAGGCGACGATGTCGCGCAGAAAAATGACGTGCTTGATGATGGTGTGCGACAGGGTCGGCATCAGCACGCGACCGACCGTGGCCAGAAAGACGGCGACGCAGGTCAACACCAGCATGACGCCGATGAAGACCGTCGTCCAGAAGGACACCTGTTCGGTAATGCCGAACATGGGATCGTCGGCGACCGGCGCCAGAAGCGTCATTCCCATGATGTAGGGTTCGGCGAATTCGGAACTGCCGACCATCGTCGCGGCGGAGAAGACGAACCCCGCCAAGGCTCCGAACAGACCACCACGCCCTTCCTTGCGCACTCCGATCATGCGCTGTTCGAACTCGGCGGCGAGTTTCAGGGCCTTCGCCGTATTGCCGCTGGCCGTTCCGGCGCGAACCAGCGCGGTTACCGAATGCGGAAAGTCCTTGGGCAATGATTCCATGGCGACGCTGATGGAGGCGCCTGTCTCGATCTGTTGCGAAAGCCGCTCGGTGACGACGCGCATACGACCGCTGAAGAGGCGCCCCAACCGGCGCAAGGCGTCGGCCATGCCGACGCGATTGGTCAGCATGCCGGCAAGCCGGATCAGAAATAGGTGGCGCTGCGCGGGCGACAGGCCGCTTTCCAGGATATCCCAGCGTCGCTTGACGGAAATGACGCGCCCGCCCTGACGTCGCGCCCGCTCCCGCGCGTCCGCGGCGGAGGTGGCCAGGACCGACGTCTGAAGACGCTTGCGGCGACGCTCGATGGTGACGGTATAGAGCGGCATGGCTCACCCCTGGCCCAGGGAAACGGTAAGCGCGATCATGGTCGGAAAACCGCCGCCCAACGCCTCGCTGGCCGACAGCCCGCAATCGCCGCCGACGGCGGCGCCGCTGCCGGGGGTCGCGGCGTATCGGCTCAAGGCGGTCCATTGCGTCTCATTGCCGGTGCCGCGTAGGCAGATCCATCCTTCGCTCCCGTCAACGGACCACGTCCACCCGGTGACGGGGACGGCCGGGGAGGCGGTATAGGGCGCCAAGGCGGCCAAGGACGCCGGATTGGCCGAATGGTCCGCGCGATAGGCCAACCAAGCGCCCCGAAGCACGGCGACGCCGCCTTCCGTGACGGCGCGGATTTGGCGAGTGGCGCCCAGGTCGGACGGCACGTAGGACAATCCGCTGCCGAGCAGAATCCCGGTCAGGATGACGGCGATCAGCACGATGACCAGTTTATGCATGGGGGCGTCTTTCCTCGCACGGCGGCGTCACGAATGGCCTAGGGACGATAGAGTCCGAACACGGTGACAAGGCTGCCGTCGGCGCCCAACAGCCGATAGGTGCCGTCGTAGATCACGTCGGCGCAGGACGGCGCGGTCGCATGGCCCGACAAGGGGCTGAGGAGAATGCCCGCCGCGTTGCCGCCGACCGGCACCATATCCCGGCTGCACCAGGTGTAGGATGCTCCCCAGGGGGTATAAGGCTGGACTCCGGCGTCCGTCAGGCTCATGGCGGCGGGAAAATCGAGCCAATCATCGCCCCCGTAATCCTTCAGGCCGAGGCCCGACAGATAGGCGTGCAGGGACACCGCGGCCATCTCCATGCGGCCCCGGTTCGCGATGGCCATGATGGAGGTTTCCATTCCCGCCGTCGTGGCGTAGGCGAGATACCCCGCCGAACCGGCGACCGTCAGGGCGATAAAGGCCATGAAGAAGGCGGCGATCATGAGGAGGCCCCGTCAAGCGAAGCCTGTTCCTCGACCGTCAGGTGGTCGGTCAGCTCCGCCCCGAAGACGCGGTACAATTCCGCGACCGTCGTCTTTCCCCGGCGCAGCAGGGCGACGGCGTCTTCGATCATGGTCGTCCACAGGATGGCGCCCTCATGGGTGACGGCGCGGAAATCCTTGGCGGTGCGGAAGGTGTGGCATTCGGATACGGCGGCGCGGCCACCATAGCCGGTTCCGCGACAGAGCGGACACCCGGCGCCATCGCAATGGGAGCAGATGGTGCGCACCAGATGTTGGACCAGGACGGCACGCAGCACGCCCTGCAGCTCATGTTCGCGCACGCCCAATTCCTTCAGCCGGTCGATGGCTCCCCGAATGGACCCCGTGTGGATGGTCGCCAGAACGCGATGCCCCGTCTCCGCCGCGCGCAGGGCGATGGCGGCGGTTTCCGGGTCGCGGATTTCGCCCAGAACGATGACGTCGGGGTCCATGCGCAGGAACGACCGCAGGGCGCGGGCGAAGTCCAGGCCGACCAACGGATTGACCGTGACCTGGGTGGTGAAGGCGATGCGGAATTCGACGGGGTCCTCGACCGTGTAGACGGCCAGTTCCAGCCGTTCCATTTCGCGGACGGTGGCGTTCAACGTCGTCGTCTTGCCGGCCCCGGTCTGGCCGCAGACGATGGACAGCCCGGACAGGAAGGAGGTGCCCTCTCTCCAGGCCGACAGGTTCGACAATCCGATGGCGGCCAAGGTGGGCTTCGACACGGCGGGGTCGAGCAGACGGATGACGACCTTTTCGCCATAGAGGTCGGGCATGGTCGCCACGCGCAAGTCGATGTCGCGGCCCATGAGCTGCATCTTGAACCCACCGTCCTGCGGCAGGCGCCGTTCGTTCAGGTCCATCCGCGCCCGATCCTTGACCTGGCTCAGGACGGTGCGGAACTCCTCCAGGGTGCCCTCGCGCGCCAAATGCAGGACGCCGACCTCTCGAAAAAAGGCGCTGTAGCTTTGGTGGCGCGGCATAAGGTGAATGTCCGACGCCGAGGCGGCGACGGCCTGGGACAGGAGCCGGTCGAGAACGGTTTCGTGGTGATCGACGGCGTCCTCGTCCAGGTGGTCCTCCAAGCCGTCGAGGAAGTCGTCCAGGTGATCGGCGCTGAGCGCCGTGAAGCGGATTTCGCGGGCCGGATAGAAGGACTCGATGATCGCCCGCGCCTGGGATTCCCGCTTCAAGGTAGCGGCGTAGATGATGCCCTCTCCCTCCGGCACATGCATGAGTTGGATCTGGTGTTCTTCCAGTAGGCGGGCGGGAATGCGCGACTTGGTCACCTTTTCGCTGATGACACGGTCGGGCGCCCAGGCCAGCAGCAATTCGACCATGCGCTCGTGCGTCAAATAGCCGTTGGCGACCAGGACGCGCCCCAATGGAACGCCGGTGACGGCCTGCTCCTGAACGGCCGCCTCGACGGCGCGGCGACTGACGCCGCACTGCCGGATGATGAAGTCACCGAAGCGTTCCATTGGGGGGCCACTACGTCTATGTGAGGGAGGGAGGGCGCCAAGTCGCTCCACCGTGTCTAGAAACGATAGGCGGCGACGGTGTTTCCGCCAGCGTTGACGATCGCCCCGTTTTCCTCTCCGGTCACGGAGACGGTGTAAGTGACGCCACCGACAGTGGATGTCGCGCAGTTGAAGACGTGAGAGTTGAACGCCCCCAGGGTGTTCATGTCGCCCACGGTCTGCGCGGCGCTCATATCGCTCGCCATCGGCGGAACCGAGGAAACGGAGCCGCTCGCCATCTTGGCGATTTCCAGGCACGTGCTTTCGGCGCCAAGTCCCAACAACAAGGCGACATAACCATGGCCGCCACTGAGCAGGATGGAGTAGCCCGTAGCGCCCCCGGTGTTGGGCGGCGTGGGCGCCTGGTTCAGGTACTTCGCGTTGACGAGGGCGGCGACAGTGCCCGGCTTGGTGCCACCGTTCTCATTGGTATAGACCTGGGCGGCGCTGGCGATCTGTTCCATCTGGGCCAGGATGGTCTGCGCCCTGGCCTTGGTGGCGCCGCCGGACAGGGCGTCACCGCCGTAATAGACACCCGCGGCGGCGGCGGCGGCGGAGACGATGATGGCGATCAGGACGATGATGAGCTTGTGCATGGTCGGAACCCCCGGACAGAGTGTCCTCCCGGCACGGTGGCGGTGGCCCGCGGCGCCGGGAGGACGAGGCGCTAGAAACGGAACACGGCGACTTCGTTGCCCGACGCGAAGTCCGCTTCACCATCGCCGTCCGTATCGACGCCGGAGGAGGTGGCGCAGGTGAAGGTCGTCGTGTTGAAGGCGGCGACGTCCTTGATGGTGCCGGCGTTGGTCGTCGTCGCCAGCGTCGTCGTGGAACCGTCGGCCATCTTGGCGATTTCCAGGCACATGGTTTCGGCGTTGGCGCCCAGGTCCAGGTAGGCGTAGCCGTTGCCGCCGTCGATGACGATGCCGTAGCTGTTGGTGACCGAGGACGGCGGGGTCGGGGCCTGGTTCAGGTACTTGGCCGTGACCAGGGTCGAGATGCTGGCCGGTTTCGTGCCGCCGTTCTCGTTGGTGTAGACCTGGGCGGTGCTGGCGATCTGTTCCAGGCCGGACAGGACGGTCTGCGCATGGGCCTTGGCGGCGCCGCCGGACAGGGCGTCACCGCCGTAGTAGACACCGGCGGCGGCGGCGGCGGCGGAGACGATGATGGCGATCAGGACGATGATGAGCTTATGCATGAGTGGCTCCTGAGGTGCGATTGGCGAAGGTCGTTACGGAGGAGGTGAAAAGGAACGATGGTGAAAAGGGCCCGACCGGACCGTCATGGAGGGTCTCCAGGACCGGCGGGGGGGGAGAGGACGAGCACGACGTCGCCGGGGGCGCACCCTTGGCCCATGCAAAACCGGGTCATGGTCCAACCCGCGCAGGCGACCGCCGTGGCGGAGGCGCGGCCCAGCCAAGCGGCGGGTTCGGCGAGGACGTCTTGCTTCTTGGGGGCGAACAGCGCCAAGGGAGCCGAAGCGGCCTCCCCGTCCGGGGACGCTTGGGTCTTGAAGCCGACGGCGGCGGCGCTGGCCCGGCAGGTCTCGCGGTTCGCCGCGTAGGTGACGGCGTCGTCCACCAAGAGACCGCCGGAAACGGCGACGAACCCGGCCGCGATCATCATGAGGATGCCAAGGAGCGAGGCGGCCAGCCCGACGAGCAGGCGTACGTCCTGCCGGGTGCCGACTTGGACGGCCAGGGTGTCAAAGAGCCGCATCGTCGGCCCCCCATTCCACCCGCCAGGCGCCGTCGGCGAAATAGAGACGCCGCAGAATCGGTTTCCCCTCGGGAGCCGGATGGCTTTCCAGAATGTCCGGCCATTGCAGGACGGGCAGGTTTTCCTCGACCGGAAGCAGGCGCGGCGCCGGGGCCTCGGACACCAGGAGCATGGCGGCGCTCAGGCCAAGGAGGAGAAAACCGGCGACGACGGTCGACAGTCCGACGGTCAAGACGCGCCAAGCCTTGGGATTGACCCACCCCATGGAGGCCTTGAAGTCGGGTTGGACGGAGACTCCTTCGCCGCTCACCCCCTCGGGCAAGATGACGGCGTCGATGCCGCCGTGCGGGAGAGACGAGATGATGATCTCCCGCTCGCCGGTCGGTATCCGCGCCTTGGCGCCGACAGGCGTCGTCAGCGCGCGGAGGACGGAGGGAAGATAGGGTGCCCCGTCGCCGCCTTCCTGAACCTCCCACGCCCAGCCGGGACCCGCCTTTTGGACGTACCAGCGGGCGGTGTCGGGGCCGTCGAGGCGACGTTCGGCCCACGAGCGCGCGTGCGCGATGGTGTCTTGGCGCGACACGCCGCCGCCAAGCCAGCCGAACACGACGCTGACGGGAGGATTGTCGAACCCCGGCTCGACCTCGGTCGCCCAGGACGAGGCCGAGGGAAGCGTATCCGCGGCCGGGATCGCGAAAGCCGATTGGAGGGAAGCTTCGGTCATGCCCCCACCAATTCGTAGACCGTCACGGTCGGGCGAAGGATGATGTAGATGGCGGACTCGCTGCCATCGCGGCTGTTGGTCATGGTGTCGTCGAAGCTGAACAGACGGGCGCCGGTCATGGACTCGCTGCTGTAGCGAAGACCGCCCAGAATGGCCGTCTGGCCCGCCGGGACCCGGATCATGTCGCTTATCGCGCGTTCCTGTATGACCGGCAGGCTCAGGGAGCCGATCTGGTCGCCCGCCGAAAGTTCGACGAAGCGGAGGATTGAACTCATTTCCAGTTTGAAGTCGACGGTCACCAGCTGGGAGGCGTCCTCGTAGACCGGGGTCGCCTCCAAGGTGAGGCCCGTCTTGGCGTGACCGATTTCGGTGCCGCCCAGGGCGCTGTTGTTGTTCCCCGACGTATTCGTGGAGACGGAGACGCCCTCGATGTAGGGCGTTTCCTCGCCGCTCCGGATGTAGGCGGGCATGCTGGTCAGCGTGTGAACGCGAACGTCCTGCCGCGTTTCCAGACGTCCGAATGTTTGAAGATAGCGGATGGCCCCGGCCACCGAGGCGACGGCCCCGTTGGCGACCGAACGACCGACATCCAGAGACAGCAGCCCCTCGGCGGCGTTGATGGCCGAATAGGCGCCGGAGGACGCTGTCGTCGTATCCGCCGCGTCGTCCGCGCCGGCGGCGTCGCCGTCGGCGGCGGCGGCCACCGTCGCTTCCACGTTCCGATTCCACCCCAGGGCCAGAGCCTGCCAGTCGAAGGGGGACCCCTTCAGGGTCTCGTTGGTGAGGGAAACGACGGCGACGCGCATCGTCACCGAGGCCACGTTGCGGGACGCCCGGTCCAGGAACGGCTGGATGACGTCGCGCTGGCGTCGCGGATTGACCGAATAGAAGACCTGGCCGGTCAGAAGCGACATCGTAATCGCGTCGGCGCCGAGGTCTTTCAGGCTGTCGGCGATGGCTTGGGCGAGGTCCTTGTTCTGCGGCACGACGACGGCATAGGTGTCTTGCGACCCGACGACCAGGGTCCCGTGGTCCCATCGCCAGGCCAGTCCGGCGCCGCTGTGAAGCAATCGCAGCAGGGTCGGCAGATCGCCGGAAAAGTCCGTGAGCGGCGCCGCGGTGGCCAGCACGTCACCGCCGGTCGCCGCGGCTTCCCGGACCACCGGCACGCCGGTGGCGGCGATCAGGGTGATGATGTCACCGACCGTGGACGCGCCCGGTTGGAGGTCGCTGATCTCGATTTGGCGCCTGGACAGCGATTCGGGCAACCACCGTCCGGTCGGGCGAACGGTCAGCGCCGGCGAGGCGATCTTCACCCGCGTGACGGCGGGTTCCTGCCAAGTCTCTTCGGTGGACCGCGCGGACTCTTCGGCGTTCGGGAGAGCCGCATGCAGCATTTGGCGCACCTCCGCCGAGGAGCAGCCGGACAGACCGAGCGCGAGCAAGGCGAATAGGAAGGACCGGCACGTCATGGCGTGCCCTTGCAATGTGGTGAGCCCGCTTCATAGATCAGGCCCAAACCGCCGGAACGCAGAACCGCCAAGCCATTGACGCAACCAATCAAGGCGTTGCCTTCCGGCGCGTCGGATGTCTCCGAGAGGGAGAGAGCCTCCGCCGCGTCGGCGGCGCTGGGACCGGTCGACGAGGCGGGGGGCGTCTCGTCATGATCGGCCAGGAGGGCGGCGACAATGGATCGGACATCCTCGGTCGACAGGACGGGGGCGCCTTTCTGGAAGGGGTTCTCGGCCGCCTCCGGAGATCCGGAAGCGACGATCAGACCGCAGGCGGCGAGGAGCCATGAGGACCGAATTCTGAGTACCCGCGGGACGGCGCGCTGTCGCATCTCTGCATATCCAAACCAGCCTTCGCGTTTGGCCTTCTCGCGTCTCTCCGCTGCGACAAGAAAGTGCGAGCCTGGAGAGTCCGCGACAGACCAACGGCTCCCTTATAATCGACAAAAAGGACGAATTTTATCTTTGTTGATTGAACTTTTGATTACACACGCGTGAGGTGTTTTCCGTAGCGCCAATCCCCTAACTATGCGGGTTTAATACGTTTTCATTCCAACCCGCCAAACCCCGCCGCCCCGAAGACCCAAGGGACAGAGGCCTTTTCTTGTGATTTTTTTGTCCACCTTACCGTACCAACACCCGCGGAACGCCGCCAAGCGCAAGGGGCAACGCTCCTTG
>CAZFRK010000016.1:0-18971 GCA_964521375.1 uncultured Rhodobacterales bacterium | reverse complement strand
ACCGACCCGCGGGAGCCGACCACGTTGCCGTAGCGGACGACGGCGAAGCGGCAGCCGTTGGCCCCGGCCAGATGGTTGGCGGCGACGAACAGCTTGTCGGAGCACAGCTTGGTGGCGCCGTAGAGGTTGATCGGGTTGACCGCCTTGTCGGTGGACAGCGCGATGCACCGCTTGACGCCAGCGTCGATACAGGCGTTCAGCACGTTCTCGGCGCCGATGACGTTGGTCTTGATGCACTCGATCGGATTGTACTCGGCGGCCGGGACCTGCTTCAGGGCGGCGGCGTGGACCACCACGTCGATGCCGTTCAGGGCGCGCAGCAGGCGGTCGTAGTCGCGGACGTCGCCGATGAAGTAGCGCAGGTTGGGATGCTGGATCTCCATCCCCATCTCGAACTGCTTCAGCTCGTCGCGGGAGAAGACGACCAGGCGCTTGGGCTTGTATTTCTCCAGAAGCAGCTTGACGAAACGCTTGCCGAACGAGCCGGTGCCTCCCGTCACCAGGATGGACCGCCCCTTCAAGTCAAAAGTGTCATCGGTAGTCACGGGCTGCTTCCCCAATTCAAAGTTTGCGTTGTCGGGCCGGGTGGCCCGGTGCTGGACCGGTGGCGCGGGGCGCCCGATCCGTCGGATGTGCCCCTTGGGCGCCGTCGTCAGGTTTCTTTCCGGCGGCCCAGGAAGTCGAAGTTGTGCGACGAGATGGACCGCGTTTCCGTAAAGACGTAGCCCTTGGATTTGAAGTAGCACTGATGGAGCGGATAGACCCCGAAGTGCAAACGCTCGAAGTCCCCCAGGGGGTAGTCGAGGATCGTCAGGTCGGTGTCGTAGGTCGGCTCCATGCGGGGCGACGACTCAAAGCGGTTGCTGGTCAGGAAATAGCGGGCCGTGCGGAAGGGATCGGAGGTCATGTAGCCCTCGAACCATTCGCGGCGCATTTCGCCCAGCGAGAAGAAGTTGCTGACCATGTCCAGGGAGTCGGCCTGCAACATGCCGTATTGGGGCACGGGCAGAAGCACGAAGTCGAATTGCTCCAGGAAGGCGCGGTCGATGGTCTCGCGGTCGGCGAAGTCGGCCAGGGTGGCGAACTTGGCGTCCGGGAACAGGTTGCCCAGGAACCAGTAGGACAGGATCAGCTGATCGGGGAAGTCGACGAGCACGCAGGTGGCGTTGGGATGCTCGGACTTGAACATGTAGCTGAAGACGCTGTAGCTGCAGCCGATATCCAGATTGATGAACGACTTGCGGTCGTCGATCTCGGCGCCGATGTGCTTGTTGACCAGCGTGTTGAAGTAGACGTGGCGCAGCCAACGCAGGTTGAAGGCGCAGCCGCGGGCCCGCATGACGAAGGGATTGCCCGGCGTCTTGTCGATCGGGTAGCGCCGCAGCATGTCCAGGGCGCCGTCCTTCTCCAGCAGCGACAGGTCATGCAGGATGTGCGACCGCCAGCTTCGGTTGACGCCGCCGATGCGTTCCTTGACGAACTCGTAGGCACCCTTCACGGGGCTGGCCGCCAGGGCCTTGAGGCTGGAGGCGTCGGGCGTCGCGAAATCCGTGTTCGGATAAAGGTCGCTGACGAAGATGCGCAGGCGCCGGAAGTTGGCCAGGTTGTCGAAATTGACCGACCCGTCGGCGTTGAACAGCTTCCGCGGTTCCTGAAGGACCAGATCGGCCCATTTGGCGTCGAGCGGCATGTCCGGCAGAGAGGCGCGATCCCGGTGCATCCGGGCCATTTCCGTCACGCGGTCACGGATCGAGGCCTGCGGCTTGGAGGAAGGAGTGGACATCATTTGATCGCCAGGAAACCTTCGAAACAGACCCACTTCTGGACCGTCATGATGTCCTTGAAGCCCGCGCGGCTCATCAGGTCGATGTTGCCCTGCGTGGAGAAGGGTTCCAGCACCCGCTTCAGGCTGCGCGCCTTGGAGACGATCTCGTGGCCCGAATAGCCCTGGTCCACCTTGAAGTCCGTGTAGATGCCGGTCATGTAATCCTGGAACCGGGCGTCGGCGGCGCGCACCTTCTCGAACAGGATGAAGGCGCCGCCCCACTTCAGGGTGTTGTAGATCTTGTCGATCAACTGCTGGCGCACCGGCGGCGGCACGAACTGGACCGTGTAATAGGCGATGATCAGGTCCGCCGGTTCCATGGGGAAGGTCAGGCCGTCGGCATGCTCGTAGGACAGGTTCGGCAGGTCCTTCGGGCTTTCCACGCGCGCCTGCTCGACCATCGGCTCCTCGACGTCGAGGCCGATGAAGCGGGCGGAGGTCTGGCTGTGCCGCTGGGCCAGCTTGCTGGTCAGGACGCCGGTGGAGGAGCCGATCTCGTAGCAGACGGAGCCGTCGCCGATGAAGAAGTCGCTGATCTTGCAGATCAGGTCATGGCCTTCATGGTAAAGCGGAACGGAGCGGCTGACGTGGCTGCTGAAGCCTTTGGCGACATCGCCCCCGAACGTCCAGCCCGCGTTGCGAACCGCGATGCCTTCGCCGACCGTAAGAGATTCCGTGGCCGGTTCGGGGGTGGCTTTCACTTTGGACTCAGGCACCGGAACCTCACCCTCTCCCTTGAATACCCGCGCGCGGTTGATTTTCTGGTCCAACCGCAATTCGGTAGTTGGTAATAGCACCGCTCCGGAAACCCCGCAAAGCGAAAATTCCGCGTCGCGGCGCCTATGACTCCCGCGTCGCAACCGAGGTTTCCAGCCATTGCCCCAGGGCGTCCCGTCCGCTGACGACGGGGACGCCGTGGCGGTGCGGTGCGACCGCCGCCAGCCTGCCGGTGGGGTCGTAATAGATGGCCGGACGGCCTTGCGCCTTGGCGACGACCGCCGGGGTGGTGAAGGGAAAGGCGATGGTCGCCGCGGTCTTGGCGCACAGGCGCTCGGCCCCCAGTTCCGGCGCTGTCCGCAGGATCGTCGGGTCGGCCTCCAGGCCCTCGATGAAGCGGCGGTAGGCCGGGGCGATCGCCTGATCCCGCAAACGCTTCTGCTTGAAGGCCATGGACAGGCCGCGACGGCCCAGGGCGTCGCGGATGTCGGTCAGGAAGCGGCGGGCGACGGCCTCGTTCTCGTAGGGCGTGAGGTGCCCCAGGTCGGCCAGGACGCCGAGGCGGACCGGCACCACGTCGAACACGGCGACGGTGTGGGCGGCGTCCAGGTCGGGGACCGGCGCGCCGTGGTCGATCATGCCGATGTAGGGATCGAGGACCATGGGCAGGGCGGGGGCGCGGCGCTGCGACCGCAAGGCGTCGGCCATGTCGTCCGACATCACCACGTAGCGGGGCCAGGTGGCGATGCCCTCGCCGCTGCCGTACTGCGGGAAGGGCGGCACGTCCGGCGCGAAGAGCGCGCTGTTGACGGAATAATAGACGATGGAGACGGCGCTGCCCGACGCCTCGACGGCATAGGACCACAGGGGGCGGACCAGCCAGTCGCTGACGGTGAAGAAATAGTGGCGGGCCAGGGTGTCGGGCGGGCACAGGGCGGCGTGGTCGCGCGACAGGACCTCGTCGAGCATGAAGGCGCCCTGCCAGCGGCCCAACAGGAGCTGTCCGGCCACCCGCAGGATGCGTCCGGCGGCGCGGCGGCGGAACGCGCGGCGCCGCTCCGGCGTCAGCGGCGGCAGAGGGGTCGGCGAGACGACCGTGCGCGGGTCGAGGCGGTGGGCCGTCACCGACGGGCAGTGCAGCAGAACCGCGGCGACCGACGGATCGGCGAGACGACCGTGCTCGACGGCCCAACTCGCCAGATCCCGCGTGCCCGGCGGCACGTTGGCGGGCGGCAGGGACCGCTCGCCCATTTGCAGGACGGCGACGTAAGGCGCGTCGGGCACCAGACCGTCGCCGCGGCGCAGTAGACGCAGGCAGTTGCGGGCCGAGCGCAGCAGGCCGACCAGGACCAGGCGGCGGAACCGCCGTCGGCAGGCCCGTTCGTCGACAGGCAATCCGGCCTTGCGCGCGGCGGCCAGCCAGGTGTCGCTCAGCGGCAGGTCCAGGGTTTCCGTCCGCCCGGCGGCATGGGCCAGGATGCTCTTGTGGACCGAACGGTGCCGCAGGGCGAAGAACAGGCGCTGCCGCAGGCAGGTCGCCGCCGCGTCGGCGATGTCGGGGAAGGCGCCGCCCAGGTCCGGGACCGGCAGGCCGTTTTCCGCGTATTCGATCTCGCGCAGGACGTCATAGACGGCGAAGGGGCGGTTCTTCAGGGCCGCCCTCCAGACGCGCATGGCGCGCAGGCGCTCCCGCCACAGGCGGCGGCGCCGGACGGCGGCAAGGAGGCCCCTCAGTCCCATGCCTCTAGCTCCTGAAGCAGGTCGGCCTCTTTCAGCGTGCGCACCGCGTCCAGAAGGTCCCCGACATAGGCTTCGGCGGCGGTGGCGATGTCGATCAGGTCGCCGCGTCCGTCGGCGTGCGACAGGACGTCGAGCAGGGACTTGGCCTGACGCCAACTGTCGCGGGTCGAGGTGGTGGGATAGAGGCCGCGCGGCCCCAACTGCGGCGCGCAAGGCACCACGCAGCGGTAGATGCCGTTGCCGTCCAGGGCCTCCAGGCACGCCTTGTAGACATCGAAGGCGCCCTGGAGTCCGGCGGGCGAGATCAGCGACAGGTCGTCCGCCGAGGTATGGTATTCGGGATAGGCGCAGTATTTGGACCGCATGATGGAGGCCACGGGCAACTCCACCAGCGGGCTGCAATACTGCTGTTCGTCGCTGCCGCCGTCTCCGAAATGGTAGGATTTGTAGTCGGGGGCCAGATGGCCCAGCACGTGGCGGGCGGTGCGGTCGGCCAGCGTGTCGCCGCGCCGCGACGGCTTGAAGGAATAGGCCCGGTCGTCGCCGACGCAGGTCACCACGTATCCGGCGTCCACATGCGCCCGCAGATGGTCGAGGTGGCGGCTCAGATAGGCGATGGAGCCGAGCGTCTCGGGCACGAAGACGAGCCGGTAGGTGTAGCGCCGTCGCGGCAGGGAGGCCAGCCAGCGCCCGAGCGCCAGGGTCACCACCGGGCCGGAGAGTTCGTTGTTGGCCATGGACGGGTGGCAGACGTAGGTCGACAGCAGGATCTCGCGCGGGCTGTCGCCGGGCAGGACCCAGTCGGCGTAGTCCAACTGGCCGGGATGGAGACGGCTGCGGATGACCACGCGATAGGTGCCGGGACGCAGGCTTTCGCGCAGGCGGTGGGGCAGGCAGAAGCCCCAGGTCCGCCGGTAATAGCTGGTGACGTAGGGGATGACGTCGGGCTGGTCGGGCAGGGAGTGCAGATGGCTCTGCAACGCGTCCAGGCTCAGGCTGAGGTCGACGGGTTCGGAATAGCCGACCACATGCAGGTTGTGATCGGCGAAATCGACGATCCGGCGACCGTCCGGATCCTCGATCCAGGCCGCCTCGATGCTCCATTCGTCGGGCACCGTCCAGTCGAAGCACTTTTCGCCGCTGGGAATGGCGTGACGCTTGAGACCGGGCAGGCGGGCGCCGATGTAGTCCAGCGTCTCGCGGACGCCGGGGCCGGTCAGGCTGCGGCAAATGGGAAAGAGGTCCCGCGCCCAGTCCCACATCTCCCGGCCCTGTGCCATCTCCGTCATGCGGTTTGGTTCCCCTCTGTGGTGGCGCGGCCCCACCGGCGGGTCACGCTAGGCAGGGCGGTACGTCTTGTCAACGCGGCGCGGATGTTCGTGGCCGGGCGGCCCGAGACACGCCCTTGGGCGCGTCTTCAGCTCATGCGGGAGAGCGCCATCATTTCCTGGAAATGGTGGTCCTTGTCGCACAGTTCGGCGAAGCTGCCTTCATTGGCGATGGCGCCGTCGCGCATCAGGACGACGCGGTCGCAACTGCGCAGCGTGCTCAGGCGGTGGGCGATCACCAGGACGGTCTTGACCCCGCGCAGGGACTCCACGGCCGCCGCCACTTCCGCCTCGGTATGCACGTCGAGCGCCGAGGTGGCCTCGTCGAGGATCAGGATCTCGGGATCGGAGTAGAGCGCGCGGGCGATGCCGATGCGCTGCCGCTGGCCGCCGGACAGGCGCGCCCCGTGTTCGCCCAGCATGGTCTCCAGGCCGTCGGGCAGGTCGGCCAGGAGGGCGTCGAGCTGCGCCATGCCGAGGGCGCGGCGGACGCGGGCCTCGTCGATGTCCTGATCCTGGATGCCGAGCGCCACGTTGCGGCGCAGGGTATCGTCCAGAATGTAGATGGACTGCGGCACGTAGCTGACCCGCCCGGCCAGGGTCCGGCGCAGGCTGGCGGGCTTGCCGTCGATCAGCACGGCGCCGCTGTCGGGCTGGTAGAGGCCGAGCAGCAGGTCGGCCAGGGTGCTTTTCCCGGCGCCCGACGGACCGGCCAGGCCGATCATCGCCCCGCGCCCGATGGTCAGGGTCACGTTCCGCAACGCCGGGTGACTGGCGCCTTCGTAGGTGTAGCAGACGTCGTGCAGGACCAGATCGCGCTCGACCACCGGGCGCGGCGGCGCCGTCTCGGTGGGGAGCGCGGGCACGCCCTGGTCGCCGAGACCCTCAGCCAGGACGTGCTGAACGTCGGGGTCGTCGCGCAGGACCTTCAGGGCGTCGAACAGGATGGGCGCGGCATGCTCCCCGCGGCTGACCAGATTGAGGCCGCCCATCAGCTTGTTCAGGGCTGGCAGCAGGCGGAACGCGCCGCCCGCCAGCAGGGCCAGGGTCGGCAGATAGGCCTGCGTATTGGTCTGGGTGCCGACCAGGGCCATGATGACCAGCAGGAAACTGACCATCACCAGGGCTTCCTGGATGAAGGCCGGAAGCTGGGACATGAACATGAAGTCCGCCGAATTGCGCCCGTAGTCGTCCTGAATGCGGCGCGATTCCCGGATGAAACCCTCCTCGCGCCGCAGCACCTTGACCTCCTTCACCACGCCGAACAGTTGTTGCAGGAACTGTTGCCGCTGGCGCACGACCTCGGTGTATTCCTCGCCCAGCAGCCTCTGGCGGCGCCGGAAATAGAGCCTCTGGGCGCCGAACAGGGCGCCGACGAAGAGGAACGACAGGCCGATCACCAGGGGGTCCTGGGCGACCAGGAAGAGGACGATGGCCAGCGTGATGAGGGCGTAGGCGAAGGACTGGATGAGGCCCAGCAGGAAGTTGAGGAAGAAGGTCTCGGTGACGAAGACGATGTTGCGCAGCAACTCGGCGCTGTTGTGCTTGAGGTGGAAGGTGTAGGGGGCGCAGAGGTAGTGCGACACCAGACGCTGGGCCAGTTCGCTGCGCCATCCGGTGATGACGCGGCTTTGCAGGCGGACCATGAAGGCCATGAAGACGTTCTTCAGCACGAAGATGCCGCACAGGATGCCGGCCAGGACGACCACTTGCGCCTGGACCGAGTCCCCGGCCACGTAGGTCAGGGGCGCGAACCAGGACCGCTCGCGGACCGTCTCGGGCGACCCGATGATTTCCACCAGCGGCAGGATCAGGCCCAGGCCCGCCACCTCCATGAGGGCGCCGAGGAGGCTGAGGGAGGCCAGCCCGAGAAGCCCCCACATGCGGCCCGCGCCTTCAAAGGCGATGTAGGTTTTCAGGGTTGAAAGCATGGTCCTGGTCTCGCGGGTCTGTTGGCGGGGGTGGTCCGGGCGAGGGGGGTGGTCATGGCGGCGGTCGTGGGACCTCCGCCTTGGCGGTGGCCTCGAGCCGTCGCGCGCGGTGGGCGAATTGCCGACGGGCGGCGATGGTCAGGCCGAGCAGGATCATGAACGGCAACATCTGCGACGGGGTGAAGAACCTGTGTTCCGTGAAGGAGGCGACGACCGCCGTCCAGAACATGATGTGCAGCGACAATCGCAGGGCGCCGCGCGGCAGGTCGTTCAGGATGAAGCGGTAGATCGCCGTCAGCGACAGGATGAATAGGCCCAGACCGATCAAGCCGGTCTCGGCCAGGATGTGCAGGTAGCTGTGATGGGCGTGCGACGCCGAATGGACCTTGGCGCCCGGCGTCTTCCAGGCCAGCAGGCCGGGGATTCCCTCGACCGCGTAGGGGATGTCGTTGTAGCTGCCGAAGCCGGTTCCGACGAAGGGCGAGTCCAGGAAGTGGTGCCAGGCGGACGGCCAGTGGTCCAGAAGGCGGTTGACCAGGGTCTGGGACCGCGACATCTGGTCTTCCATCGTCTCGATGTTCTCGTTGTTGGCCACGGCGGCGGCGCTGAAGGCGTCCTTGTTCAAGGCGGTGTCGATATCGACGATGCCGTGCAGGTAGATCACGGCGACCACGTTGGCCACGGCCAGAAGGCTGATGCCGACCACCCGCAGGCGTATCGGGACGATCACGAAGGCCAGACCCGCCAGGAGTCCCAGGATGCTGCCGCGTGACCCCGTCAGGACCAGCCCGCCGAGGGCGCCGAGGAACCCCGTGCCCCAGAGCCACCACCGCCCCCGCTCGTGGATGGACAGGGCCAGGGTAATGCCCGCCAGGACGGCCAGGAACCCGCCCGTGGCGTTGTGGGTCTTGAACAGGAACGGGTAATGCGCGGGGTTAAAGCCTGAAAAGGTGCGTGCCGTGCCCAGCCAGAGAACGAGGTTGACTATGTTGATGGCGCTCGCCCACAGGGCGAAGTGGCGGAACAGGCGCTCGGCGTCGATACGCAGATGGAACAGCGCCAACACGCAGAGCGGCGCGTAGGTGACGAAGACGTTGCCGTCGCGTCGCAGGAACCCGAAGGACAACAGCGCCCGCGGATCGTAAAGGACCGTGCTGACCAGGAAGTAGAGCAGCATCAGGAAGGTCGGCACCAGGACCTTCGGAAGCGCCGGGCGCTGCGCCAGGGCGAAGGGGATCAGCGGCGCCAGGACGACCATGGTCCCGGCGAAGGGCACTTCGTTGGTCACCGACGCCAGCAGGCACAACAGCGCGGCGAACACCAGGAGCCGTTGGAGAATCCGGTCGTCGTGGGCCGGTCGCGCTGTCGGGGACATGGAGACCTCCACGCCTCAGGCCGGGCGCCCGCGCTTCCAGAAATACCCGAACAGATAGGCCGCGATGAGGCCCAGCAGCAAACCGCCCAGAATGGCGGCGGCATAGATCTTGAGGATCTTGGGCGAGGCGGGCACCGGGTCGATGGTCGGCGGATCGACCACCTCGACGGCATAGGGCTGGCCGCTGCGGTTGAGCATGATCTCCATGCTGACCTTGCTGATCATGGAGGTCAGCATGTCGCGGTGGGTGATGGTCGAGACGTTCTGGATCTTCGACGTCAGGAACGCCAACTGCTGGTCAAGCTGGGCCAGACGCTTGTCGCGCAGATAGCTGTCGGTCGTTTCGTAGACCCGTTTCAGGATGTCCAGCGCCTTGTCCGGCTCCGACGACAGGATCTTGAGCCGGAACATGGGCGATTCCTCGACCTCCTCGAACTCCACCATGGAGCCGACGCTCATGGCTAGGCTGCGCAGCGACGGGTCGTGCGTATAAGGCATGTCGAACCAGCCGTAGAGCGTCTCCCCCAGGCTGTCCCAGAAGCCCAGTTCCGGCTTCCTCCAGGTCTGGGTCTCGGGGTTCCAAAGGCTTTCGTTCAACTGCTGAAGAAGGCCGTACTTCTTCTGCAGCGCCTCGGCGACGGGAATGGAGCCGATGCTGGCGCGGAACATCTTGAACTCATGGGATCCGCCGCCGCCGGTGCCGTCCAGCAGGGCGCCGATCAGCTGCAGCTTGCCGTCCCCGCCCTCGGACACGCCTTGCTGCTGGGTTACCGGCACGACCGTCATGTCCACGGCGTAGAGGACCGGGCTGGCCTTGAGGAACAGCGTGGCGGCCAGGACGCAGACCACCAGGACGACGGGGACCAGCAGGATGCCGCGGCGAATGGGCCGCGTCAGCGCGCCCAGCGTCACCTCGTCGGAGTAGGTGGGCGTGGCGGGGGAGTCCTGCGTGCCGACCGGGGCGGAGGTGTCGTCATGCGTCATGGGTCTGCTCATATGCCTGCGCCGGAGATGGGTGGAAGATGGAGCGCGCCGCCGGTCACGAGGGGCGGTATTGCTTCAGCACGATCAGCTCCATGGTCGGAAGCGTCGGGGCCAGATGCTGGATGCTTTTCAGGGGAAAGCCGTCTTCCGTCAACCAGTATTGGTTGGCGAAGGCCCAGTCGATGGACGGGGCACGGCAGGATTCCAGAATGTGACGGGCGCGTTCCTTCCGGCCCGGCGTGACGTCGATGGTCTCGAAGCCGGTGCTTTTCAGGCCGCATTTCACCGGCACGTCGTAGTATCCGAGCGCCGGAAGGTCGACCATATGCTCCCACGATCCTTGCGTCCGCGCGGACCAGTCGGCGGCCAGGGGGTCCTGGTCGGCGAAGCGGGACACCCGCATGTCGATGGCCAAGCCGACGGTCTCGACGATACGACCATCGCGGGTGACGATGCCCTTGGTGTCCGGGGACACCCAGAACAGGCGCGTCCCCTCGACCCGCGACAACACCACCGCCGATCGCGGCTGCCCCTCGAGCTTGGCGGCCATGACGGCGTATGGTATACGCTCAACCGCTGCGTAATCCACGGAATCCTCTGGTCCGAAGATGGCGCCTCTGGCAATGTCGATGGCCTGATCGTAAGGCGTGTCGCCGCATCCTGCCAGTAGAAGCGCCAGGGCGAGGAAGACGGCGGTCCGGACGCACGCGAAGGGGCGCCGCGAGCCGTTCGGCGACGTATCGAGGCGGTTCTGGGCACTGATATCGAGGGGCATGATGTCGCGAAAAACAGTGATGGCGCTTCTGCTGCTGGCAACCATAGCTTGGTTGGTTCCGGCGTCAAAGGGCTTTGGGCAGGGGCTTTCCGATCTGTTGGGCGACCCGGCGTTCCTGGATCGGTTCAGCAACATGACGCGGCAACCGGCGTCCGATACGACCACGTCTCCCGTCGGGGAAGAGGACAACGGCGGCGACCAGTCCATCGGTCAGGCTTGGACCGTCATGGCGCCCAGCCGCCTGGAGCGGGACTATTCCGAACGCCTCGCCCGGCAGTTGGGGATTCCCGACTATCGCGATACCGTCGCCACCGCGCGGCAAGCCCAGGACAGCGCCGCCAGCAATCCCTACCGCTTCAACCAACGGCAAGACGCCAATCAGCGCGGTCTGGACAAGATTTCGCGGGCGCGGGAGACGGTCGGGCAGAACGACTTCGTGCTGGTGGACCAGTTCGGCTACGCCTCCTTTCGCGGCATCCGCCAGAAGGCTTCGACCATGGCCGGAGCGGCGCCTGATTCCTACGTCCTCGGTCCCGGCGACGAGGTCGTCCTGATCTTCCGCGGCGAACGCAGCCAGTCGCTGCGCACCCGCATCGACCGCGAGGGACGGATCGTCGTCCCCGAATTGCCGCCGGTCCTGGCCGCCGGTCGGCCCTTCGGCGACGTGCGGCAGGACCTGGAAGACCGGGTGGCCTCCAGCTACCTGCAGACCGACGTCTTCATCTCCCTCGGCTCCTTGCGGGCGGTGTCGATCATCGTCGCCGGTGAAGTGGAAGTGCCGGGGGCCTACAATCTTCCGGGTCTGTCGACCGTCGTCGAGGCGCTGGTCGCCGCCGGTGGTCCGGCCAAGACCGGGACCCTGCGCAAGATCCATTTGGTGCGGGAAGGCCAGTCGCGGACCATCGACCTCTACGACCTGTTGATCCACGGTGGCGGGGAAGGGTCGGAACCCCTGCGCGAAGGTGACCGGATCGTCGTCGGCAGCCTGGGTCCGACCGTCGGCGTCGTCGGCAGCGTTCGCCGCCCCGGCATCTTCGAGGCGCGGGGCGAGCGCGGCATGACCATCGGCGAGGCGCTGGATCTGGCCGGTGGCTCGCTGCGTGGACGCGGCTACAACCTGATGCTCCTGTCGCCCGGCGAGGACGGCTCCGACCGGGTCTTGACGGTCGAGGAAGAGACCGAACGCCTCCAGAACGGCGACATGCTGGTCGTGTTGCGGCCCAACGAGGGGACCTCCGGCGCCATCAGTCTGGTCGGCCATGTCAGCCGACCGGGCTTGCGCTCCCTGACGGAAGTGCCGACCGCCAGCGTCTTCGTCCGTGACCGCAATGTCTTCAAGGACGAACCCTACCTGCCCATGGCCCTGGTCCAGCGCGTCGACAACGCGACCCTGGCCCGCTACTTCATCCCGCTCGACCTGACCAGCATCCGCGCGGGCCACAGCGAGTTCACCTTCCAGGACGGCGACCGGGTGGTCGTCTTTAGCCGCCAGGACGTCGCGTTCCTCTCCGACCGCCGGGTTCAGGATTCCCTCTACGCGCCGAGCGAACAGCGCCTTCGCCCCTCGGATAAGGGCACGTCCGATACCGCCGAGCAGGTGCAAAAACTGCTGGCGCGGCAGGACGCCGAGAAAAGGCAGGTCGTTGACGCGGGCTGCGAGAGCCTGCGCAAGCTGAAGGACTTCGCCGAAACGGGGCGCAGTGGCCGGTTCAGCGGGGCCCGCATCGCCGCGCGCGTGGAGATGCGCCTGGAAACGACGGAGAAGAAGACCCAGGAGCAGACCGCCTGCCCCGACATCTTCGAGGACAATCCGCAGCTTCTGTTCGTCGCCCTGGATCAGGCGGTGCTGCTGGACGGCGAGGTGCGTCGTCCCGGCGTCTATCCGGTGGCGCCCGAAACCAGCCTGGACGCCCTGGTCGCCACCGCCGACGGCCTGACGCCGCGGGCCGATCTGGCCGATGTGGAGCTGACGCGTTTCGCCTTCCAGGAAGGCGGCGAGGAGCGCCACCGTGAAACCCTGGATCTGCGCGACGCCACGCTGGCGCAGGTCGCCCTGAAGCCCGGCGACACCGTGCGGGTCAATCCGGTCTACACCAACCGGGGCGACGGGCCGGTGGTGCTGGAAGGCGAATTCCGCGGCCCCGGCCTCTACACCATTCATCGCGGCGAACGCCTGTCCGAGGTCATCGCCCGCGCCGGGGGCCTGACGCCTTACGCCTATCCGTTGGGGGCGGTCATCACGCGGGTGTCCCTGAAGGAAGCCGAACGCCAGAGTTACACCCGCATGATGCGGGACCTGGAAGCCTCGCTGGCGGCGGCCATGCTGACCGGCGACGTCGAAACGGGTGACTCCGTCATCGAGGCCATCCAGGGCATGATCGGCAACCTGCGCGACATGGAGCCGGTCGGCCGTCTGGTCGCCGAGGCCAATCCGTCGGTGCTGGACCTGGAGCCGGAGAAGGACATCCTCCTCCAGCCGGGCGACCGCATTGTCATGCCCAAGCGGCCCAGCCACGTGATGGTGACGGGTGAGGTTCTCAACCCGACGGCGGTCAACCACGCCGCGGGCAAGACCGTCAACGACTACGTCAACGACGCCGGTGGCTACAGCGTCCTGGCTGACGAGGGCCGCGCCTTCGTGATCCTGCCCAACGGCGTCGCCCGTCCGGTCAGCGTCGCCGCCTGGAACCCCGATACGCCGCCGCTGCCGCCGGGCAGCACCATCGTCGTGCCGCGCGATCCGGCGCCGTTCAGGCTGCGCACCTTCCTGAGTTCCTGGATCGAGATCACCTACAAGGCGGCTTTGTCCGCGGCCGCGCTTGATGTCCTTCTTGATGACTAACAGGCGACGCCGTCCCAGCTTTGCTCTTTCAAGGCTGGGACGGCGGTCCGCCTGGGTGGTGCTTCTGCCCGTCTGCGGCGCGGCGGCGGGGACCTGTGCCCCGGCGGCGGCCCAGACGACGCTTCCCGACGTGCCGCTACGGGCGCCCAGCTACAACGACTTCGGCGGCGCCGGGTTGCTGCAGCTTCCCAGCGCGCGGGCGCAGGAGTCCGGGACCATGGCGGCGGGTCTGTCGCATGTGTCGCCCTACTGGCGCGCCTTCGCCACCTTGCAGGTTCTGCCGTGGCTGGAAGCAACCTTCCGCTATACCTCGATCACCGGCGTTCCCTACAACCAGTTCTATACGGACGCCGACTTCAAGGACCGAAGCTTCGACCTGAAAATCCGCTTCATGGAGGAAACGCCCGGTCGCCCCTCCGGGGCCATCGGTTTCCGCGACATCGGCGGTACGGGCCTGTTTTCCAGTGAATATCTGGTCTTCAGCAAGCGTTTGAACAAGTTCGACCTCAGCGCCGGCATCGCCTGGGGCAACATGGCGGCACGCGGCCAGATCCGGAACCCGCTGGCCTTCATCGACACCCTGGACGGCACCCGCGACGCCCAGTCCATTGGTGGCTTGGGCGGCAACTACTTCCGGGGTCGGCGGGCCGGGCTGTTCGCGGGCGTCGAATATACGACGCCGCTCGACGGCCTCTCGCTCTTCGCCGAGTACGACTCAAACGACTACACGCTGGAGCGGTTTTCCGGCACGGCGGGCATCAAACCGGCCAGCATGCCGTTCAACGTCGGCGCCAACTATGACGTGACCGACGCCTTCCGCGTCGGCGTCGCCTACGAGCGCGGCAATGCCCTGATGCTGCGCGGCAACGTGCGGTTCAATGTCGGGGCGCGCCGCGACATCGTGCCGCCCAGCCCGCCGCCCGCCGTTCCGCCGCGCCCCGTCGCCCAGGAGGCCCGGCCCCCCGAGGGACTGACGCGACGGCTGACGGCCCAGGAGGCGGTGCGGGACGTGCCTTCGGCCATGACCGTGGCGCCGTCGCTCGACCGGCTGTTCGACCGCCTGGAAGACGCCGGGCTGGAGCTTCGGGACGTCGCCATTCGCGGCGACACCATGGAAATCAACGTCGCCATGGCCAGCGACGCGCCGGAGATCATGGAGCTGGCCCAGGCCGCCCTAGCGGTCGAGGACCGCTCCGTTTTCGGTCCCATCGACAAGGTGGTCTTCGTTGGTCACCAGGACGACGGAACCGCCGTCCGTCAGGTGATCGCCGTCGAGGATCTGAAACGCTCGGTCGCCATGACCGGCACGCCGCACCTGATGCTGCCGCCCGCCAACGACACCTGGCGGCGCTTCATCGCCTCCTATGGCGGTCCCGCGCCGCTGCCCGAGCGGCTGGAAGCCTTAATGGCGCCGCTGGCGCTGGAAGCCAGCGAGATCGTCCTGAAGGGCGCGACGATGATCATCGTCCTGCCGCCCGCGACGCCCATGCCCGCCGCCGACCGGCTGGCCGAGTTCGCCCGCCAATTGGGCCGCACGGAGACGCCCCTGGACGCCGTCACCCTGGTCCAGAACACGGACGGTCGGGCGGTGACCATGACCTTCCCGACCAAGACGCGGCCCGCCGCCGACGCGGCGACCGAGGTCGCGGACGCCGAGGCCGCGCCGGATCGCCCTGTCCGGTCCTGGCCCACCGAGCAGGTGGAAGCCGTGTTCGACATGGTGCGCCACGAACTGAGCGGCATGAACATGACGCTGGTGTCGCTGGAGTTGAACGACGCCACCGTGCGGGCCTTCGTCGAGCAGGGACGCTACCGCAACCCGGCCCCAGCCTTCGGTCGCATCGCCCGGGTCCTGGCGCGCCACGTTCCCGCCGACATCGGCGCCTTCGACATGACCCTGACCGAGGACGCCCTGCCCGCCGTGCGCATGGTGGTTCCGCGTCATCAGATCGAGGCGCTGGCCCGCGGACAGGCGACGTCGGACGAAGTGTGGCTGGCCTCGGAAACGCCGCGCCCGGTCAATCCCTCCGACGCGGCCTTGACCAATTGGGACCACTATCCGGCTTTCTCCTGGGGCCTGTCACCGCGTTGGCGCCAGCACGTCGGCGGCGGCGACAACTTCTACGCCTGGCAGCTCTACGCCCTGTTGACCGGATCGGTGCGCCCGATGCCGGGCCTGACCATCGCCGGGGCCGTCGGCCAGGATATCGCCAATACCTTCGACTCCCTGGCCGACGCGCCGGTGTCGAGCCTGCCGCATGTGCGCTCCGACATCGTCAAGTACCTCCAGGCCTCGCCGACCTGGCTGCACCATCTGAAGGTCAGCTACGAAAGCATGATCGCACCGGATGTCTACGCCATGGTGTCGGGCGGCATTCTGGAGGAGATGTACGCCGGGTACGGCGGCGAGGTCCTGTACCGGCCGCACGGCGAGCCTTGGGCCGTCGGCGTCAATCTCTATCGCGCGCATAAGCGAGGCTTTGAACGACGGTTTGGTCTTCTGGACTATAAGGTCACCACCGGACACGCCTCTTTCTATTACGACGTGCCCTATTACGGCATCGGCGTCGCCGTTCACGCCGGTCGTTACTTGGCCGGGGATACGGGGGCAACGCTTGAACTGTCGCGAACCTTCGAATCGGGCGCCCAAGTCGGCGTCTGGGCGACCAAGACGAATGTTTCGGCGGAACAATTCGGCGAAGGACAGTTCGACAAGGGGTTCAGTATCCGCATTCCTCTGGAGGTCTTTACCGGGCGCGCCTCCCGCATCGGTCTGGCGACGGCCTTCCGCCCGCTGACCAAGGACGGCGGGCAGATGTTGGGCGGCGCGGGCGGTCTCTACGGCAAGCTCAACAAGGACATGACGGATGATCGGTTGTCGGAAGGCTGGCACGATGTCGCCAAATAGAAACATCTCTATGCTGTTGCCATACTGCCAGGGTGTGACTATTCTGCAACGCAACATGCCGCCTTTGCTTGGCTTCGGCCAAGGGGCCTTGAAATCTCTACTCGCCTGACGGCATAAAGTACGCGTGGTACCACAACCCGATTCTAGAAGGGGATTAAGCATGCGGAAGTCCTTTGTTGCTCTCGTCGCCGCCGTCGCGCTGTTCGCCGCGCCGGCTGCCATGGCCCAGTCGTCCGGCGCCGGCGCCGGTGCCGGTGCCAGTGGGGGCGCCGCCGGTGGCGCCGCTGGTGCCGGTGCGGCCGCTGGTGCGGCCGCTGGTGCCGGTATCGGTGTCGGCGCGGTTGCCGCCGGTGTCGTCGCCGCCGCCGCCGTGGCCGCTGCCGTGGCCGCTGCGTCCGACGACAACGAGACCGTGACCACCACCAGCACGACCACCACGGCCAACTAAGGCCCGGTCGCCGGCTTCCAGCCGGTTGATGATGGTGAGGAAAAGGGTTCCCCGGAAACGGGGAACCCTTTTTCATTGTTGGTTTTGGTGGGGCTTGGCTCGCGACCCGGCGCCGGGTCCGATGGAGGCGGCGGAAAGAACCCGGGAGATGGCCTGACCGGGCGGCGCGGCGGCCTCGGTCGGTCGCCGACGGTGCCGTTACTTGTAGGTCGCCGCGTAGGGACGGGTCCGCCCGGCGAAGACGGCGCCCAGGCCGACGAAGTTTCCGCGCAGCATGTTCCAGGTCGGCTTGCCGGGGCGCGCCAGACACCGGGTGGCGTTGACCAGCATTTGCGTCGTCAGGCCGTAGGTGATGCCCCACCAGGGCATTCCGGCCTTGCGAGCGAAATAGACGCGGTTGAACACCTGCTGGCGCCCGAAATCATAGGTCCGGTTGGGGTTCATCGGCCTGGAGAAGTGCCACACCTTCGAGGCCGCGCACACATAGAGCGGCCATTGGCGGCTGACGCGATAGGAATAGTCGACGTCTTCCAGGAAGCCGTGGCCGACGTACCATTCATCGTAGGAAAATCGCTCGATGGCGTCGCGCGACCAGATCGTCGCGCCGCCGTACAGCCAATCCGTTCGGATCGTCTCCGTGACATAGGGAATGTCGGAGGCGAATCCGGTCGCCAGCACGCGGCCCGGCTCCTGGTGCTGCATGCCGAGAAGACGATGCAGCCACTTGCCGTTGCGGGCTTCGGGCTGATTGATGATGGAGAAGGACACGCCGCCCGGCGGCGTCTCCGCCGCCTCCCAGAAGGCGACCATCTTTTCGGTGGCGTCGGGTTCCAGCACCAGATCGTCGTCCAGGTAACCGGCGATGGTGATGTCGTCGCGCAGCGCCGCCATCCCGGCGTTGCGCTGCGCGGCCAGGGACGGCGGACGGACCCGGACGTAATCCAGGGCGAGGTCGGAGTCGGTGCACAGCGCCTCGATCGGGTCGTCGCTGCCGTCGACGATGATGATCTGATCGGGCATGCGCGTCTGCTCGGTCAAGCTCTTCAGGAGCTTGCGCATATCGTCGGGCCGGTCCTTGGTGGGGACGACGTAGGCGATGCGATGCGACGTCATGGGGACTCCGTCTGGCGGTGGTCGGGGGATGGGGGACGTGGGGCGGTGGCCACGGCGTCCCGGTAGAGGGCTTCGAGCCGGGCCGCGTGGTCGGCGGGCGAGACGGCCAGGCTCCAGAAGCGGTCATAGGCTGTCCGACCGAGGCGCGCCACCAAGCCGTCGTCATCCAGAAGACGCAGGACGCGGCGCAGGTCCTCGGCGTCTCCCATGCGAAACCGCAGGCCGGTCTCGCCGTCGGTGACGAAGTCGGTCGCCGCCGAGGCGTCGCCGACGACGGCGGGAATGCCCGCGGCCGCGGCTTCCAGGACGCTCATGCCCTGGGTTTCGGCGAGCAGCGACGGGAAGACGAGGGCACGGGCGCGACGCAGGCGCTCATTGACCTCGGCGCGGGGCAGCCAGGAGGTCAGCTCGGCGCGCGGGCAGGCGGCGGCCACCTCGTCGCGGCACCGCCCTTCGCCGACGAAGACGACCGGGCGGTCCAGCGGCGCGGCGGCGTTGGCGAAGAGAGTCGGCCCCTTCTCGGGCTCCAGGCGTCCGACGAAGGTCAGGGCCTGATTGTCCGCCGGGCGGGCGGCGGGGCCGCGCGCCACCTCGATGGGATTGGGCACGATGTCCACCCGTGTCCCGGACGGCAGGAACGGCGCCACCACGCGGTGGCTGAAGTCGGACACGCAGACGACGCGCAGGCGGGGGTCGCGCATATGGCCGGGACCGTTCTGGATGACTTGGCGCAGGACTCGCCAGCCCTTGTGGACATAGGAGCGGACGTCGCAATCGCGCAGGACGCAGGCCGCCGACAAGGGGCGACGGTGACAGATGGCCCCCGCCGGATAGTCGTAGTGACCGCCGTTGGGGCAGGAATAGAAATAGTCGTGCAGGGTGACGAAGAGGGGCAGGCGCCGCCGCAGCACCGGGGGGACGACGCTGGTCGACAGGGCCTTGCTCCAGGAATGGAGGTGGACCACGTCGGCGCCCGTCGCCGGAT
>CAZFRK010000015.1:0-18986 GCA_964521375.1 uncultured Rhodobacterales bacterium | reverse complement strand
CCAGGCCCAGGTCCTCGGCCAGGCGGCGGTTCAGCTTGACGTTGGCGAAGACGCCCCCGGCGAGGCCCAGCCGCTTGTGCGGGTGACGGGCCAGCAGGCGGCGCACGGCTTCGACGATCATGTCTTCCAGAAGATCCTGGATGGAGCAGGCGATATCCTCGCGCGAGCCGCCGTCGACGATCGCCTTGATGCCGGAGCGCATTTCCTCCAGGGACCCCCAGGCGCTGGAGATGCGACCGTCCTCGTGCAGCGTGAAGCGGGCGGCCAGGGCGTTCTTGTAGGTCGGCTTGCCGTACGCGGCGAGGCCGGTCACCTTGCCTTCGTGGCGCATCATGCGGAAGCCCAACAGCTCCGTCACCACGCCGTAGGCCAGACCCAGGCTGTCGGCCGCCAGATCGCCGAGCAGCAGCCCGTCGCCGCCGATGACGTCCATCATGCGCCCGTCGCGGAAGCTGCGGGCCGACTGGAATTCATTGTCGCCGCCGCCGTCGGAGGTATAGAGCAGCGCCTCGTCCCAGTCGGTGAAGAACAGCGCGGGCAGGGCGTGGCTGCGATGATGATTGACGTAGGTGTAGGCCACGTCCGGGCGCAGGCCCGACGCCGTCAGGAAGCCGCGGGTATCGAACACCGCGTCGGCGTCGGTGGTCCCGGCCTCCCGCAGGGCCTGCTCCAGCATGCGGAAGGGACGGCGGGCGGCCTGGCCGGGCCGCAGGCCGTCCAGGATCTTGCGGGGGAGGGATTGGTTCTTGCGGTAGAAGGCGCGCGGCATGGCGGCGCGGGTCAGCCCGACCAGGTCGATGTCGGCGCGGGTCAGGTCGGCCATGCCCAGAAGTTCGTCCACGCAAGCCCAGGCCCAGCCGTCCCGCGTCGCGTCGCCATGCTGGACACCGGCGCCCTTGTCGCGGTTCAGCCGCTCCATCTGAACGGCGCCGACGAGGCGGTAGCCCTCGAACAGAACGGCGGAGGCGTCGTGGCGACCTGGATGGATGGCGACGGTGATCATGGGGCCTCTGCGGGAAATCAGCGCGGAGACCCTGAATACCGTCTGACGCCGCCATCGTCCACCGGGGAAACTGTAACCGGCGGCGCGGCCATCGGGGATGGCGGCGGCGGCGACGCTTCCCTATACTCCCAACAGCCTAACGCCATTGATGGGAGACGCCATGATCGCCTTGCTTCTCAACGTCATCTGGGTCGTGCTCGGCGGCTTCTGGATGTTCCTGGGCTGGATGCTCGCGGCGCTCTTGATGGTGGTGACCATCATCGGCATTCCCTGGGCGCGGTCCGCCGTCGTCATCGGGCTGTACGCCCTGTGGCCGTTCGGGCGGCAGGCCGTGGATCGCGCCGCGGTCACCGGGCGCCAGGATATTGGGACCGGACCGCTCGGCCTGATCGGCAACATCATCTGGTTCGTCTTCGCCGGATGGTGGCTGGCCTTGGGCCACGTCGGCGCGGCCATCCTCATGGCCATCACCATCATCGGGATTCCGCTGGCCTGGGCGCATCTCAAGCTGGCCGCCGTCGCGCTCTTCCCCATCGGCAAGACCATCGTGCCGAACGACCGGGCGACGTTCTCCGCCCCCGGCCCCGGCGCCGCCTGAGCCCTTCCACGCCAGACGTATAAGGACTGACCATGATCGACCTCTACACCTTCGGCACGCCCAATGGCCGGAAGGTCTCCATCATGCTGGAAGAATGCGGTCTGGAGTACACCGTCCACGCCGTCGACATCACCAAGGGCGCGCAGTTCGAGCCGGCCTTCCTGGACATCAGCCCGAACAACAAGATCCCGGCCATCGTCGACCACGACGGCCCCGACGGGACGCCCATGAGCCTCTTCGAGTCGGGGGCCATCCTCATGTACCTGGCGGAAAAGACCGGCTCCGACCTCTTGCCGTCGGACCCGCGCCACCGCTGGCCGGTGTCGCAGTGGTTGATGTTCCAGATGGGCGGCGTCGGTCCGATGCTTGGGCAATGCCACCATTTCCGGAAGTTCGCGCCCGAGGAAGTGCCCTACGCCATCAAGCGGTATAGCGACGAAACCCGGCGCCTCTACGGCGTCATGGACAAGCAGCTTCACAAGCACGGCTGGCTGGCGGGCGACGCCTATTCCATCGCCGACATCGCCACCTATCCGTGGGTGGACCGCCACGAATGGCAGGCCGTCGACATCGACGACTTCCCCAATGTCGCCCGCTGGTACGACGAAATGGGCGAGCGACCCGCCGTGTTGCGCGGCATGGCCGTGGGCTGAGGGAAAGGACGTCCGGTCATGGAAAAGGCTCTGGAGAACGCCTCGGTGCGGCGGGTGCGGGCGGCGCTGAAGGACCTCGGCGCCGTCGGCGAGGTGGTGGCGCTCAGCGACACGGCGCGCACCGCCCAGGACGCGGCGGCGGCCATCGGTTGTCCGCTGGGGGCGATCGCCAAGTCGTTGGTCTTCGTGGTGGACGGTCATCCGGTCATGGCCCTGATCGCCGGGGACCGCCGCTGTGCCGCGACGGCCCTGGCCGAGGCCCTGGGGACGCCGGGCGCCAAGGTCAAGCGGGCCGACGCCGATGTGGTGCGCGCCGCCACCGGATTCACCATCGGCGGCGTCGCGCCGGTGGCCCATGCGGAAGCCCTGCCGGTCGTCATCGACGGCTCCCTGGCCCGCTTCGACACCATCTATGCCGCCGCCGGGCACCCGCACTGCGTCTTCCCGACCACCCTGGCCGAGCTGGTGCGCGTCACTCCCGGCGTCGTCAGCGAGACGGTCGGCGAGGAAGCCTGAGGCGCGGGGGCGGGGGCGGACGGGAGCGGAAACGAAAAAAAGGCCCCTCGCTCAGGGGCCTTTTTTTAAATCTGGCGGAGCGGGGGGGATTCGAACCCCCGATACCGGTTTCCCAGTATGACGGTTTAGCAAACCGTTGGTTTCAGCCACTCACCCACCGCTCCGTGGTCTCGGCTGTCGGCGCGCCGTCGGCGCGTCGAGAGGCCGTTATCTAAGGGACACGGGGCCGCAGGTCAACTGCCGTCACGGACCGGGCGATGAGTTTTTCGCTTGGGGCGCCGCCGTGTCGGTGCTACCCGAAGGGACATGACCACACCGTCGTCCCCATCCCCCCACGCCGCCTTCACGCGGGACCGCCTGATCCGCGCCATGCCGGTCGTCTTCGTCCTGCTGTGGAGCACCGGCTTCATCGGCGCCAAATTCGGCCTGCCTTACGCCGAACCCCTGACGTTTCTCCTGATCCGCTTCGCCGCCCTGGTGGCCGTCCTGGTGCCCCTGGCTTTTCTGCTGAAGGCCCGGTGGCCCCGCACCTGGGGGCAGGCCGGGCATATCGCCGTGACCGGCGTGCTGGTCCACGGCGGCTATCTGGGCGGCGTCTTCGAGGCCATCAATCACGGCCTGTCGGCGGGGCTGGCGGCCCTGATCGTCGGCCTGCAACCGCTGTTGACGGCGGTGGTGGTCGGGCCGTTCCTCGGCGAGCGGGTGACGCTCCGCCAGTGGGGCGGCTTTCTCTTGGGGCTGGGCGGCGTCGGCCTGGTGGTCGGCGAGAAGTTGATCGACACGGAGATCACGGTCAGCGGCCTGGGTCTGCTGCTGGCCGTGGGCGCCCTATGCGCCATCACCTTTGGGACGGTCTACCAGAAGCGGTACTGTACCGGCATGGACCTGACCGCCGGATCGGCCATCCAGTTCGCCGCCGCCGGAGTGGTGATGCTCGTCCTGGCGCCGCTGCTGGAAACCATGCGGGTGACCTGGACTTGGACCTTCGTCCTGACCGTCGGCTGGTTGGTGGTGGTGCTGTCTATCGGCGCCATGAACCTGCTTCTGATCATGATCCGCCAGGGCGCGGTGGCGCGGGTCGCCAGCTTCTTCTACATGGTGCCGCCGGTGACCGCCGTCGTCGCCTGGGCGCTGTTCGACGAGCGCCTGGGCGTCATGGCGCTCGTCGGCATGGCCGTCGCGGCGACGGGCGTCGCCTTGGTGGTGTCGCGCCGCTGACGGCCCGTCCGGTCACCGGGCGGTGGACCCCGCTCAGGGGGTCTCGGGCAGGCCGAAGGCCCGGCGCATCAACTGAAGCCCGGCGACGATGCCCATCTCGTCGATGCCGTGTTGCAGGCCGGGGCGGTTGAGGGTTTCCACCGCGACCCCGGCCCCGGACAGGGCTTCGGCGGCGGCGGCCATGGCCGGGAAGGGGACGACCGGGTCGTCCTCGCCGTGCACCAGCAGAACCGGCGGGCGGGCCTGGATGTCGCGGCTCAGGGTGGCGGCGCCGATCAGCGCCCCGGAGTATCCGGCGACGGCGGCGACCGGCGGGTTGGCCAGCCGCAGCCCCACGTGGAGCGCCAGCATGCAGCCTTGGGAGAAACCCAGCAGGGCCACCCGATCCCGGCTCAGGCCCTCGCGCGCCATGACGGCGTCGATGGTCGCCTCGACGGACGGCGCGGCGGCCCGCACGCCCGCGTCCATGGCCTCGTAGACGGCGGCCATGGCGGCTGGGTCGCGGCGCATCATGTCGGGGTCGTACTGGGCCAGGCTGAACCACTGGCGACCCATGGGGGCCATCTCGCAAGGCTCCGGGGCGTCCGGCGCGTAAAAGGCCGTGTCGGGCAGGGCCTGGGCCAGATAGGGCGCCAGCCCGATCAGGTCGTTGCCGTCGGCCCCGTAGCCGTGCAACAGGATGACGGCCTGTGCCGCCCGTCCGGACGCCGCCCCGTGGGACGGGCCGGTCAAGGGCTGGGCGCTGGTGGACGGCATGCTGTCTCTCCATCTTGTCTGGTCGGGAATAGCTTGACTCTCTACAGGTGGCGGCGGAATGCAAGCCGTGTATGATGTTCGGCGTCGGTTCCTGGGGGGCGATCGACGGATGCACGAGGGGGGTATGAGCAGGTTGTTGGGACCCATCGGGCGACGCATGAAGGCCACGGCTTACGTGGTCGCTTTGATGTTGTCCCTTTGCGCGGGCGCATCCGGATCCGCGTGGGCCGAGAGCGGCTTCGTCGGCCTGGAAGTGCAGGACGCCGACGGCCCGTCGCGCGCCGCGCTGGGCTATGAAGGCATCGGCGGCGTCCTGGTCCGCGATATTCACCCCGGCGGTCCGGGCCAGAAGGCCGGTCTGGCGCGGGGGGACCTGCTGACCACCTATGAAGGGGTGCCGCTGACCGGCCTCGATCATCTGGTTCAATACATGGCGACGTCCCGACCGGGGAATGTCATCGAATTCGCGGTCTGGCGCCATGGACGGCGTCAGCCGCATTCCCTGACCCTGGGCGAATGGCCGGACGGCTGGCGCGTTTCCACCGAAGCGACCGCGGTCGTGCCGCGCGTGGGCCTGACCGTGCGGGCCTTGACCCCGGACGCGCGCGCCACCTTCGGAACCCGATGGGGGACCACGGGCGTGGTCGTGTCCGCCGTCGAGGACGGCGGTCCGGCGGCCCGCCAGGGAGTGCGTCCGGGCGACCTCGTGGTGGCCGCCGGTCGCCGACGCGTCACCCAGCCCGCTGACCTGGACGCCGCCCTGCATGAGGCCGGGGATGCCTGGATGGTACTGATCGACCGGGGGCGGGAGGTGATGCTCCTGGGACCCGGCGCCCCGGCGCCCGAGGCCGTCGTGGCGGGCGAAGCCGTCCTGGCCGTCGCCCTGGACGACGGCCCCTATGTTCTGGACATCACCCTGGGGGCGCCCGAAGGGGCACGGCCCGGCGGCACGCTCAAGGCCATGCCGGAGGCGGCCCCTTCGCCGGAGGCGGCCACGGCGGTCCTGGAAGGGTCGGGCGTGACGGTCTCGGCCCTGACGGCGGAGTTGCGCGAACGCCATGATCTGCGATGGTCCAGCCGCGGCGTGGTCGTCACCGACGTCGCCGCCGGATCGATCGCCCAGATCGCCGGACTGGCGCCCGGCCACGTCATTCGGTCCCTGAACCAGACTCCCGTGAGGGACCCGGCGGACGCGGCCCAGCGTTTCCAGGCCTCGACCGCCAGCCATGTTCTTTTGCTGGTGGAAACCTGGAACGGCTATCGGTTGCTGTCCCTGGGCCGTCAGACGGAAGCCTCCACGGGTCAGCCGACCGAGGTCCGACCGGTCTTTTCCTTCGGCAAGACGCCGGGCTGAAACCGGGTCTCCCCGCGGCGTTTCCGTTCAGTCCTACAGAAGGGCGGTCAAGGCCCACAGAAGACCCATCCCGGTGCCCAGCGTCGCCAGCACGCTGCGGGTCGTCCAGGCGACCACCGTGGCGGTCAATCCCGCCGCCAGTCGGGGCAGGTCGTCGAAGGCCAGCGGCGCGCCGCCCGGCGTCCAGCGCAGGATGGCCGGGGCCACCAGGGCCGCCAGGACCGCCGCCGGGACGAACCGCATGGCCTTCTGAAGGCGCGTCGGCATGGGCAGGCGGCCCGCCAGATGGATGAAGGACAGGCGCATCAGGAACGTGCCGACGCCGATCGCCAGCATGATGAGCCAGATGGTGGTCGTGCTCATGCTGGTCATGCCGCGTCCTCCGTCCGGCGGGCCAGCCGCGTTTCCGCCACCACCCCCGCGGTAATGCCCAGGATGGCGGCCAGCATCAGGCCCAGGTTGTAGGGCAGGCCGCCGGCCAGGACCGCGATGCCGCCGCCGACCACGGCTGCGACGATGCTCGGACGGTCCTGGACCGCGGGGACCATGATCGCCAGAAAGCTCAAGGGCACCCCGAACTTGAGCTGCCAGCCCTCCGGCACGCCGCTGCCCAGCAGGTATCCGGCGACGGCGGACGCCTGCCAGACCAGATACATGGGTGTCGCGGCGCCGAAGAAGAACATGAAGCGCGACCGCGCCGACGGCTTGGTCCGCTGGTTGGCGAGACGGGTGATGGTGATGGCGTAGCACTGGTCGGTCAGCAGGTAGCTGATGAGCCAGCGTCGCGGCAGAGGCAGGTCGTGGATGTGCGGCGCCATGGAGGCGCTGTACATCAGGAAGCGCAGGTTGATGACCAGCCCGGTGGCGATGATCACCAACGGCAGGGCGTCCTGTCCCATGAGCTGGGTCATGGCGATTTGCGAGGCCCCGGCGAAGATGATGACCGACTGGAGGACCCCGGCGGCCAGGTCAAGCCCCGCCTCGGCGGCGGCGACGCCGGCGATCATGCCGAAGGGCACCAGACTGGGCAGGACAGGGGCCATTTTCCTGAACCCCTCGGCGTAGGTCGGTTCGCGCTCAGGCGTCGGGTCGGTCATCGTGGGGTCCTTAGAAACGGCGAAGGGGCTCCCTGAGGAGCCCCCGCCTGAGGATCTTGGTCCGGCGCGGTGGGTCTTATTCGGGCCGGTAGCCCCCGCGCGGCTTCATGGCGTCGGCCAGGAAGCTGGGGACGCTGTTGTCCTGCTCGGGGGTCTGTTCGTCTTCGGGGTCGGCATAGTCCACCTGCGGCTGCACGGCGACGGAGCGGCGCGGCGCGATGGCGATTTCCTTCTCCAGGTCCGCCTCGGTGCACAGGCCCAGGGTCACCGGATTGCGCGGCTTGATGTTCGCGGCGTTCCAGTGGGTGCGGTCCCGCACGGCGTTGATGGTCGGCTTGGTGGTGCCGAGCAGCTTCTGAATCTGGGCGTCGGTCAGTTCCGGATGGTGCTTGAGCAGCCAGGCGATGGCGTCGGGGCGGTCATGGCGCTTGGAGACCGGCGTGTAGCGGGCGCCCTTGGCCCGCTGCTGCGGAAGCGGAATGTCGCTGATGTTCAGCTTCAGGGAGCCGTCGGCGTTCTTCTCGCAACGCTCGATCTCGGCGCGGCTCAGCTGTCCGTTGGCGATGGGGTCCTGGCCGACGATGCCCGTCGCCACCTCGCCGTCGGCGATGGCCTGCACCTCGAGCGCGTGCATGCCGCAGAACTCGGCGATCTGCTCGAAGGTCAGGGCGGTGTTGTCCACCAGCCAGACCGCGGTCGCCTTCGGCATGAGAGGCAGCGCCATGGTGACATCCCCTTTCGGATTGTTCTTGGTGAATTCGATGAAGCGTGTTGTTCGTTTAGTGGAATTCGGCCGCGACGACAAGGCCTCATCCCCCTCCATGTAGGACGGGGACGGGGCGTCGCCAGGGGCTATTCGTCGATCGTCAGCACGATTTTGCCGATATGGGCCGAGCTGTCCATCAGCGCGTGGGCGGCGGCGGCCTCGCGCAGGGGGAAGGTCTTGAACAGGCGCGGGGCGACCCGTCCGTCGGCCAGCAAGGGCCAGACCTGCTCGCGCAGGGCCTTGGCGATGGCCGCCTTGAAGGGCACGGTCTGGGACCGCAGGGTCGAGCCCGTGAAGGTCAGCCGCTTGAGCATGATCGGCATGAAGTCGATTTCGACCTTGGAGCCGGTGAGGAAGGCGATCGAGACATGCCGCCCGTCGGGCTTCATGGCCTTGATGTCGCGGGCGATGTAGTCGCCGCCCACCATGTCCAGGATGACGTCGGCGCCCTTGGCGTGGTCGCGGACGACGGCGACGTAATCCTCTTCCCGGTAGTTGATGGCGTGGTCGGCCCCCAGGTCGAGGCAGGCCTGGACCTTTTCGGCCGACCCGGCGGTGGCGAAGACCTTGGCGCCGAAGGCCTTGGCGAGCTGGATGGCCGTCGTGCCGATGCCCGACGAGCCGCCATGGACGAGGAAGGTCTCGCCGGGCTTCAGGGCGCCGCGTTCGAAGACGTTGTGCCAGACGGTGAAGAAGGTTTCCGGCAGGGCGGCGGCCTGGACCATGGAAAATCCTTCGGGCACCGGCAGGCAGTGGCTGTGATGGGCCACCGCGAAGGTGGCGTAGCCGCCGCCGGTCAGCAGGGCGCAGACGCGGTCGCCTTCGCTGAAGGCGGTGACGCCTGGCCCCGTGGCGACGATGGTACCCGCCACTTCCAGGCCGGGAATGTCCGAGGCGCCGGGTGGCGGCGGATAGGCGCCCATGCGTTGCAGGCAGTCGGGCTTGTTGACGCCGGCGGCGGCGACCTGAATCAGAACCTCGCCGTCTCCCGGCTCCGGGCGGGCGCGGGTGGTCGGCGCCAGGACCTCGGGGCCGCCGGGCTGGGTGATCTCGATACAGGTCATGCTGCTGGGCACGGGTCGCCTCCGTTTTGGTCGCTGTCGGGTCAGGGGTGGGACGCCGCTTGCGTCGCCGGTAGGGGGGCAGCGTATCATGTCGGCGACGCCATACAACGCAAGGAGGCCCGCCTTGGATACCGACGACCTCGAACCGCGCCCCGCCAAGCCGCGTAAGAAGGATCTGGAGATCATGAGTGTCGGCCAACTCGAGGAGTATATCGAGGAGCTGGAGGCGGAGATCGCCCGCGCCCGCGCGGCCATCGCCCATAAGGGGAGCGCGAAGGATATCGCCGAGTCCTTCTTCAAGAAGACTTGATCGCGCCCGCCGGGTCCGGCCAAGACGAGGCTTGACGGCGGGCCGCCGACCGGCGTTCATCCAACAAACACAAGACCAAGGAGGAAGACATGCTGCCTGGAAAGGTCGCCCTGATCACCGGCTCGACGAGCGGTATCGGCCTGGGAATCGCGCGGGCCCTGGCGGCCCAGGGCGCGGACATCATGCTCAACGGCTTCGGCGACACCGACGCCATCGAGGCGGTGCGCGCCGGTCTGGCCGAAGAGTTCGGCGTGCGGGTCCTGCACGACGGCGGCGACCTGTCAAAGGCCGCGGCTTGCGAGGCCCTGGTCGGGCGCGCGCAGGCGGAGCTGGGGCGCCTTGACGTCCTGGTCAACAACGTCGGCATTCAGCATGTCGTGCCGACGCAGGATTTCCCGCCCGAAAAATGGGACGCCATCCTGGCCATCAACCTGTCGTCCTACTTCCATACCATCCGCAAGGCGCTGCCGGGGATGCAGGCGCACGGCTGGGGACGCATCATCAACACGGCGTCCGTCCACGGACTGGTCGGATCGACCGGCAAGGCCGCCTACGTGGCCGCCAAGCATGGCGTCGTGGGGCTGACCAAGGTCGTCGCCCTGGAGAACGCCGACCGGAACATCACCTGTAACGCCATCTGCCCCGGCTGGGTCGACACGCCCTTAGTGCAGGCGCAGGTCCAGGCCCGCGCCGACGAGATCGGCGGCGACCTGGAGGAGGGGAAGAAGGCGCTTCTGGGCGAGAAGCAGCCGTCCCGGCGGTTCGCCTCGCCGGACGATATCGGTGCCCTGGCGGTGTTCCTCTGTTCGGCGGCGGCCCACAACGTGACCGGGGCGTCCCTGCCGATCGACGGCGCCTGGACGGCGCAGTAGGGGCCCGCCGCATGACGCGATCTCCCGAGATGGCGGCGCCGACGCGCGCCGCCTTCCCCTATCATTTGCCGATCCAGATCCGATGGGGGGACTTCGACATGTTCGCCCATCTGAACAACGTCACCTATTACCGCTACTTCGAGACCATCCTCGTCACCTTCCTGCGCGACAAGGCCGGGCTGGATTGGTTGGAACACCCCGTGGCGCCCTTCGTCGCCGAAAATTCCTGCCGTTTCCTGAAGCCCGTCGACCAGGGCGCGGCGGCGCCCTTCGGCGGCTCCATCCTGGGAACCTTGCGCGTCGATCACATGGGGACCAAGTCGGTGCGCTACGGCCTGGGACTGTTCATGGAGGGAGACGGGACCCCGGTGGCGCTCGGCCAGTGGGTGCATGTCTTCGTGGAGCGGCGCGGCGGGCGATCCGCCGCCATCCCGGAGGCGATCCGCGCCTGCTTCGTGGACCATATGGCCCCCGAGGCGGCTTCCTAGGGTAAGTTCCGAGCGGACGGGCTCGTCCGCGACCGTCAGGTCTGGGGCGGCGTGCTGCGGCTGATGAGCAGCAGCACCTTCTCTTCCAACTGCTCGGGCGGGAAGGGCTTGGCTATGTAGCCGCTGACCTCGTGCTGCATGGCCTCCTCGACGTTCTCCAGCGTAGCCAGAGCCGTGACCATGAGGAAGGGCAGGCGGGGTCGCACCGAACGCACCTGCTTCAGGAAATCCAGGCCCGACATGCGCGGCATTTTCCAGTCGCAGATGATGAGGTCGATGCCGTCCTCGAAGTCCTCGAACATCTTCATGGCGTCGCGCCCGTCGCGCGCCGTCAGGACGTTTCCGATGCCCATGTCCTTCAGGACCATGGCGATGTAGCCGCGGGCGCTTTCCTCGTCCTCGGCGACCAAAATCCGCAACTGCGAGAGGTCGGTGAACTCCACCCCGGCGCGGCGGATGCGGTCGGCCAATTCGGCCAGACGGGCGGCGGTTTCGTTCGACGGTTCCGCGCCCGGGGAGGCGGCGGAACGCCCGGCGCCGGAGTTCAGGCTTTTCAGGTACTTGCGGACGAAATCCTTATGCCGGATGTGGCGACGGATCAGTTCGCGGGCCTCGGTCATGCAATGGCCGCGGGTGAAGGCGCGGTCTCCGGCCAGGTCGACCACGGTCAGGACCGCCTCGATCGACGGGCGGGCCGTTTTGCGCAACACCGACAGATGGGGCAGCGTCTTGAGCATGTCGCGCTGAGCGGCGTCGAGGGCCTTGGCCAGCTCCTTGCGCTTGGCGGCGGGGAAACCGGAGTCCAGGACCAGCCCCTGAATTTCCGCCAAGGCCCTGAGGCGGGCCTCGGAGGTCTCCGCCGAATCGCCCAGGCGACCGATGAAGTCCCGGCTTTCCATCAAGGCCAGGATGTAGTCGTCGATGGTGCGCGTCGAACTGGCCACCGACAGGGCGTGTTGCAGATGAAACAGGTCGCGCAGCTTGTCGAGCATGGACCGACCGCGCAACAGTTCCTGGAGCTTCTCGGTCGACACCATCAAGGCGACCCGGCGGTCCAGGACGTCATGGGTATGGCGACCGCCGATGAAGCCGCTGGGCTGCTTCAGGCGCTTGATGAGGCTTGCCGTGGCCATCAGGTCCGCCAGCAGGGTGTGCTGGCCGACCAGATCGCCGCTGACCGAAGGGATCAGGCGTTCGTCCCCTTCCAGGTCATCCTGGAGCGCGCGGATCATGCCGTCGCGGGTTTCCGGCAGGGCCGATGCCTGCAAGCGGGCCAGCAGGCGGCGCAGGGTGGTGGCCAACAGGACCCCCTCCGGGGCGCGGCCCTGGTAGAGGTCGATGATGGTTTCGGCGACATCGCGCAGGTTGTCGGCGTGATGGGCCAGCCCCCGCAGGACGCCGGGCGCCGCCAGGGTTTCGCCCAGGAAGGCGTCGGCCTGCTCCAGGGCCAGGGCCTCCGCCTCGTTGGTCGGTTCGCCACCAAGGGATTCCAGCCAATCCAACAGCAACTCGACCTTGGCCTGACGCGTCTTGCAGCCGGTCAAGGTCAGCGTGATGGCGGCGTTCAAGGCGAAGACGGCCCTCGCCTGATCGTTCTTCGCCTCGGTCAGGAACCGGGCGGCGCTGGCGCCGTAGGCTCCGGCGGCGATGGGCGAGGGCGCCGCCGCCTTGACCTGTTGCCGGGATTCGCTTCCAGCCTGCTTGACCAGGGCTTCCAGTTCCTGCGCCCGGGTCATGACCGACAGGCCGTGCGCGGTCGCCTGGACACGGGCCGCCCGGTCGCAAACCGTGCGGCGGATGGCGTGTGCCTCGAAGGCTTTCTGATGGGCCGGAGAATGCAGCAATTCCAGCGGCGTGGCGCCGATCTCGGACAGGAAGGGGGCCAGGAAGCGAGCCATGGCCGCGCGGGCCGGAGGCGACCAGAAGTCGGTCGTCCGCGCGCAGAGTGGCGTGATATCCGCCGAAGCCTCGGCCTGGGGCGTCTGATCGCTCATGCGGTGCCGTCCTCGGGCAGGTCCAGGATGCCGGCCAGGACCGCGAACAGTTGGCCCGGTCGGACCGGTTTTCCGAGAAGGGCGCGGCGCGGTCCGTCGACCAGGGCGACGGGACCTTCTTCCGCCGAATAGCCGGATAAGAAAAGGATCGGCATGTCCGGGTCCTCGGCGATGATCGCGCGCGCCAGATCCGGGCCGTCCATGATCGGCATGATGACGTCGGTGATGATGCCGTCGATCACGTCTCCGGCGTCCCGGTAGATCGACAAGGCTTCCGCGCCGTCCGTGGCGGTCAGGACGCTGAAGCCGGATTCCTCCAGGGTCATCGTCAGATAGCGTCGAACCGATTCCTCGTCCTCGGCCAGCAGCAGGGTCACGCCGTCGCCGTTCACCTGGGCCGAGGCCGCGGTTCCGGTGTCGGGCATCAGGGAGGCTTCGAGAAGCGGCAGGTAGACCGTGAAGGCCGAGCCTTCCCCGGTCGCGGTTCGCACATCGACGGCGCCACCCAAGTGCTCGGCGGTCGAATAGACCTGGGGCAGCCCCAGGCCGGTTCCCTTGCCCTGTTCCTTGGTGGTGAAGAAGGGTTCGTAGATGCGGTCGAGAATTTCGTCGGGGATGCCGCAGCCGCTGTCCTCGACCTCGATGGCGGCCAGGGAGGGGGCGGACACCGCCGGATGGCGCTCGGTGAAGGCGGCGTCGGGCGTGTATCGGAACAGCCGGAGGGTGATGTCGCCGCCGTCGGGCATGGCGTCGCGGGCATTGATGCACAGATTGACGATGGCCTGATGCAGGCGGGCGGCGTCGGCGTTGACCATGAGGTCGGGACCCTCGACCTCGAGGGTCACGTTGACCCGTTCTCCCAGCAGCGGATGGAGGAAGCCGGTCAGATCCTTCAACAGGTCCTTGACCCGCAGCGGGTGGGCCTCCTCGTCGGCGGTACGGCGCGAGAAGTTCAGTAACTGGCTGGTCAGGCTGGCCGCCCGATCCGCGGCCTTGGTCACTTCGTTCAGGCACATGACGACGCGCTCGCTGTCCTCTGGGGAGCGCAGGGCCATGCGGGCGAAGCCGCTGATCGAGGTAAGCATATTGTTGAATTCGTGGGCGATACCGCCCGCCAACTGGCCGACCGCGTCCATTTTCTGGTGATGCTGCAAGGCCAATTCCGCCTGATGGCGGGCGGTGATGTCGGTGAAGGTGGCGACGAAGCCGCCGCGCGGCATGGCGTTGACGGCGGTCTCGACCACCCGCCCATCGGGCAGGGCGGCTTCGCGCTCGGTTCGCGACCCGTCCTCGACATCGGGCGCGGGCAGGGCGTCGACCTGCCGATCCGTGTCGAAGGCGCGGAAATCGTCGATCGTCGCCGTGCTGCGCAACAGGACGGCGGGATAATCCATGACGCGGGAAAACCGCTCGTTCCAGGCCACCAGATGGTTTTCCCCGTCGAACACGGCCAAACCCTGGGACATGGTGTCGAAGACGGTTTCCAGAAGGTCGTTCTTGTGGGCCAGGTCGCGCTCGTGATTCTTGGCCGCCGTGATGTCCATCAGGACCTTCACGATGCCGCCCGAGCGCGTCGGTCGTTCCGAGATGCGGTACCAGTGTCCGTCGGACAACTGGCATTCGGTGAATTCCTTCTTCTCCAGGTGTCGCTGCATGCGGCTGCGCACCCAATGCTGAAGGTCGCGTCCCCGCGCGCCCTCGGTCATGCCCATGCGGTCGGCGGCGGTGGAGAGAATGTTCTCGAAGCGGGTGCCTGGCACCAGAAGGTCGGCGATGGCCGGATAGGCGCGCCGGTAACGGTCGTTGCAGACCACGAGTCGCGCATCGCCGTCGAATAGGACGAAACCTTCGTCGATGCTGTCCACGGCGTCCACCAACTGCGCCCGGTGGATTTCGCTTTCCGCCGCCAAGGTCCGGTAGCGGGCATCGCTCTCGGCCAGCTGGGTGACGGCTTCGAACAGACGGTCGTTGGTGCGGCGAACGCGCAGCAGGATGACGGCGGCCAACACCGTCAAGGCCATTAGGGCGCCGACCAGGAACACCAAGTGAAGATGGTCCTGGGTCTGGCCGTTCAGAAGCCACACCGCCGCCAGCGTAGCGACGGCGACCAGCAGGACAAGAAGCAGGGCGGTGGACGCGACCAAGGTGCCGCTGAAATGCGGCGGCTGAACCGTGAGGTCGCGATTGGCGTCCGCGTCGTGCATTCCATCCCCGTTCTGGGTACTCAGGAACTAGGTCTTATAGCGGAGCCTCGGCGGTCGGAGCCATGGCTTTCTGGTCGCCCTGCCTTGATCGCCGGGTATGCCGGACCACCGCCTTGGTCGGGTATTGGCTCCGGGCGACGGTCTTACGGCTCCGTCAGGCCAAGGACATCGGCCAATGTCCGGGGGGCGGCAATCCGCACGTCCTGACCCCGGCTTTCGATCCCGTGGGGGCGCAATTTCGCGACGGCGCGGGAAAAGCTCTCCGGCGTCATGCCCAGGCGCGCGGCGATCAGGGCCTTGTCGTAGGGCAACTGGATCGTCACGGGAGAGGTCGGCGGCGGGTTCGCCTCGATCAGTTCCAGAAGAAACGCGGCCAGACGCCTCGGCGTTGACAGGAGCTGCCGTCGCTCGGTCTCGGCGACCAGGGCGTGCATGCGTTGGGAAACCAGTCCGATCACCGTCAGAGCGGCCTCCGGGCGGGTCATCAACTGGTCCGTCACCACCGGGCCGGGGATGGCGAGCAGTCGCGCATCGGTGGCCGCTTCCGCCGAGGCCGGATAGCGGCCCAAGCCGAAGACGGCCGGTTCGGCGAAGGTCTCGCCCTGGCGAAAGACATGGAGCACGGCCTCGTCACCGTCGGCGCTCAGGCGGAACACCTTGATCCATCCCGCGAGGATCAGGAACAGCGCCTCGGCGGGGTCGTTCTGGACGAACAGCGTATCTCCCCGTTTCAGGCTCGTGACCCGGGCGCGCTCCAGAACCTGGGTCCGCGCGGCGGCGCCCAGACCGGCCAGCAGCGGCGTTCGGGCGATCAGTCCTTCATCGCGGTCGGTCAGCGCAGGGGGCATGGGTTCTGCTTCGGTGGCGTGACGCTCCGCTCAGCCTGCCTCAGGTGTCCGGGCCTGTAAACGAAGGCGTGATCGGGCGGCGGGCTGGCGCGAACGCCCATCGTGCCGGAAGCGTTGACCGGATACCGACAGCCCCGACAATCGGAGGGTTCCCATGAGTGACCACGTCTACAAGAAGATCGAAGTCGTCGGCTCCTCCGCCACCTCGATCACCGACGCCATCGACAACGCCATCCAGACCGCCGCCAAGTCGGTCGATCACGTCGGATGGTTCGAGGTCTCCGAGATCAGGGGGCACGTGGAGGGCGGCAAGGTCGGTCACTATCAGGTGACGACCAAGATCGGCTTCCGGGTCGACGCCTGACCCGTCCTACTCCCTCCCACGTCCGAACCCACCTTACCCGAAGGGGCGGCTGGACCCGGGTCGCCCCCTTGGGCATTCTGGACGTCCGGGAGTCAACGGCGGGAAAGGGCGGGCCATGCCCTCGGGCGGTCTACGGAACGGGTGCGAGGAGCTGGTCACCGACCGCTTGCGGCTGCGGCTCCTGCGGGCCGGGGACGCGGGCTTTCTGTGCCGTCTCGCCGAGGACGCGCCGGAGATGGCCGCCGTCCTGCCGGACATGACCGGCCCTTGCGACGAAACGCGGGCGGCCCGCTGGATCGCCCATCGGTCGCGTGCCGGAACCTGCGGACTGGCGGTGTTGCACGGAACCTTTCCGACGCTTCTGGGTATCGCCGGATGGGGTGGGTCCAGCCATATTCCCCGCCTGTTCCTGTGGCTGGGGGCGGCCTATCGCGGCCAAGGCTTCGGTCTGGAGATCCTGACGGCCCTCCTGCGGCATCTGGAATCGCGTGACGCTTCCCACGCCGAAATGCTCTGCGCCCCCGGCGACGTCGCGGCGCGGGCCTTTCTCGAACGGGTCGGCTTTACCGCCATCGGCGAGGGACCCGGCGGCGCGCCGGGGGCCGTCGCCTGCCACTACCTCTATGATTTTCCGCCGTGGACCGACCGCGTTTGAAGCGGCCTCAGAAGTCCAGTGACGGAACGCCGCTCCATAGCGCGTCGAGGCGGGCGTCGCGTCCGCAAGACAGGCGGTAGAATCCGTAGCGGACCGGATTCCGCTCATGATAGCCTTGGTGGTAGTCCTCCGCCGGGAAGAAGGGCGCGGTCGGTTCGATCGTGACCGCGACGGTCTGACCCAGGGCCTTCGCCGCCGCCGCCTTGGAGGCTTCGGCGAGGCGGCGCTGGTCGTCGTCCTGGGGGAAGATCGCCGGGCGGTACTGGCTGCCCCGGTCGCAGAACTGCCCGTCCCCGTCCAGCGCGTCGACGTTGCGCCAATAGACTCGCAGCAGGTCGGCGTAGGAGACGACGGACGGGTCGTAGGTGACCTTCAGGGCCTCGGCGTGGCCGGTGCCGCCGTTGGACACCTGCTTGTAGGTCGGATTGGGCAGCGTGCCGCCGGTGTAGCCGGACAGCGTGTCCAGAACGCCCACCACCTTGTCGAAATCGGACTCCGTGCACCAGAAGCATCCGGCGGCGAAGACCGCCGTTTCCACCGGCGTGCCCGGGGACTTGGAGGCGGTGCCGTTGGCGGCGTCGGCCCGAACAGGCGAAACGGCGACCAGCGCCGACAGAAGGGCGGCGATCAGGAAAGACGAAGCAAAGGGGCGGGACATGACGGGCTCCTGTGTCTGTCGGGCTCCCCTTACCTTTGGCCGAACCGTGAAAAGAGCAAGTCACGCCTGCGTGAGTCCATGTCAGGCGTTGCTCCGCGAGGCGCGCATGGGCACAGTAGGCGCCGTTCACCGTTTCTGTCCGGACCCCCATGGCCGACTTCATTCCGCCCTTCCTGGTGTTGCTCGCCACGACGCCCACCGGCTGGTCCCTGGCCGCCGGAGTCCTCCGCCCCAGCGGGGAACCGCCGCGCGTGAGCGGGGACATGGTGCGTGGCGCGCCCATTCCCCTGGGCGCCGCCAAGGGCGAGACCCTCTATCGTATCGATCTGGGCCTGCGCCACGGGCGGACCGGAACCTATGTGGTGGATGGAACGGTCTATCATGTTTCCGCTCCCGACCGAGGGGCGGCCATGCGGCTGGCCTACGTGTCCTGCGACGGCGCCGAAACGCCCGCGAAGTACAAGGGCTACGACTGGACCGCCTTGTGGCGGCGCATCGACGACGACCCGCCCGATGTCCTGCTGCATGGCGGCGATCAGGTCTATGCCGACGGCGTGGAGCGATGCCATCCGGAACTGGGTCGCCTGTTCCTGACCGGGGCAGAACCGCGCGGGGCGCTGAGCCGGGCGGCCCGCACGGCGGTCTGGGACCACTATTGGTCGGTCTATCGGGCTTTCCTGGAACGGGCGCGCGACCTGCCGGTCCTGTCCACCGTGCCGTCGGTGACCATGTGGGACGACCACGACGCCTACGACGGCTTCGGCAGCCACCCGGAGGAGGTGGAGCGCACCATGCCCATGCGCGAATTGCGTTCCATCGCCAAGCGGGCCTTTCATACCTTCCAGCGTCTCGAGGCGCCGCGCGCCGACGCCTCCCTGGCCTTGGACCTGGGCGGGATCGGCGTGGTGGCCCCGGACCTGCGCTCCAACCGCACGCCCTCCCGCATCCTGCGGCCCGAGGACCGCGCCGTGCTGGAACGGGGACTGGCCGTCCTGGGCCATTGCCGACGGCTGTTCGTCATGTCGAGCGTTCCCTTGATCGGCTTGGAGAGCGGTTGGATCGAGCGGCTGGTCCTGGGCGTCGGACTGCGGCCCGCCTTCGTCGACGATCTGCGCGACCAATTTTGCTCGCCCTTCCACCGCGAGGAACGGACCGCCCTGTTGGGGCTGTTCGCCGACCATACCCGACGCACCGGCAAGCCCGTCGACATCCTGTCGGGCGAGGTTCACATGGCGGGCTACGCGACGGCCGACGGCGCGGACGTGACCCTGCGCCAGCTCATCAGCTCCGGGATCTCCCACCCGCCGCCCTCCGCCGTCTACGCGCTGGGGGCGTCCCTGGGCGGATGGGTCCCGCGCGGCGTCGGCGGCCTTCGCCTGCGGTTGCGGCGCCTTCCCGGACGCCGTCCGGGGTTCGTGCCGGTGCGTAACTGGCTGGATCTGCGCATCGCCGAAGACGGTGCCTGCGAAGCCATCTGGCGGTTCGAAAGCGGCGCCGAGGCCCGTGTTTCCCTCTAAGAGTCTGATTCGAAACTCCGTGAAGGATATCAGGGCCTTGCGAGAAGGCGG
>CAZFRK010000014.1:0-19049 GCA_964521375.1 uncultured Rhodobacterales bacterium | reverse complement strand
CCCCCGCGGAGACCGCCGATGACCCGCCCCATCCCCCAGACGGGGCGTCACTGGCTGGTCACGGGCGGCGCCGGTCTGCTCGGCCATGTCCTGTGCGGCCATCTGGTGGCCCAGGGCGCCCGCGTCACCGCCGTTTGCCGCGACCACGCGCCCGATGTCGCCGACGTCACCCGTCTCGACCTGGACCTGACCGACCTCGACGCCCTGCGCGCCGCCCTGGACGCCGCCCGTCCCGATGTGATCGTCCACGCGGCGGGCATCACCAACGTCGACGCCTGCGAGAGCGACGAGGCCCACGCCGACCGCCTGCACGCCGACACGGCGGGCGCCTGCGCCGCCTGGGCCAAGGCCAACGGCGCCCGCGCGGTCTATATCTCCACCGACCACCTGTGGACCGGCGATGTCCCGATGGTCGACGAGGACACGCCCCCCCATCCCCTCAACGCCTACGCCCGCAGCAAGCTGGCCGGGGAACGGCGGACCCTGGAGGCCGACCCCGACGCCCTGGTCCTGCGCACCAACTTCTTCGGTCCGGGGCGACCCTGGCGGCGGTCGCTGTCGGACTGGGTGATCGACTCCCTGGCCCAGGGAAAAAGCATCAACGGCTTCAACGACGTTTTCTTCACGCCCATCGCCTCGCCGTTGCTGGCCGACCTGATCATCGAGATGGTTCAGCGCGGCGCCCGGGGGATCTATCACTTGGCCGGTGGCGAACGCATTTCCAAGTACGACTTCGCCCGCCGTCTGGCGGTGGCCATGGGCGCCGATCCGGCGCTGGTCCATTCCGCCCCCATGATCTCGGCGCATCTCGCCGCCCCGCGTCCCAACGACATGTCGCTCTCCACCGCCAAGGCCGCCGCCTTCCTGGGACGCGCCCTGCCGAACCTCGATGAAAGCCTCGCCGCCCTGCCCGGCCTGCCCGCTCCGGCGACCCTCGCCACGCCGGTTCCGGCCCGCCGCATCGGCTACGGCAAGCAATCCATCGACGCCGACGACGAGGCCGCCGTCCTCGGCGTCCTGCGCAGCGATTACCTGACCCAGGGCCCCGCCGTCCCGCGCTTCGAGGACGCCCTGGCCGAAATGGTCGGCGCCCGCCACGCCATCGCCGTCTCCAGCGGCACCGCCGCCCTGCACATCGCCTGCCTGGCCGCCGGTCTGGCCCCCGGCGAGCGGGGCGTCACCCAGGCCCTGACCTTCGTCGCCAGCGCCAACGGCATGCGCTACTGCGGCGCCGAGTCCGACCTGCTGGATGTCGGCGCGGACGACCTGACCCTGGTTCCCGAGCAGGTCGAGGCGTATCTGCGCCGTCATCCCGACACCCGCGTCGTCATGCCCGTCCATTTCGGCGGCCTGGCCGGACGCAGCGCCGAGTTGCGGGCCGCCGCCGGGGACCGGGTGGTGATCGAGGACGCGTCCCACGCCCTGGGCGGCCACTACGCCGACGGCGGCGCCGTCGGCTGCGGCGCCCACGCCGACATGACCGTTTTCTCCTTCCATCCCGTCAAGCCGGTGACCACCGCCGAGGGCGGCGCCGTCGTCACCAACGACGACCGTCTGGCCAAGCTGCTGCGCATGCTGCGCAACCACGGCATCGAGCGCGAGGCCGACGGCTGGGAAGACCGGGACGCCGCCTTCGAGGACGGCGAGGCCCTGCCCTGGTACTACGAACAGCAGTTGCTCGGCTTCAACTACCGCATGAACGACCTTCAGGCGGCCCTGGGCCTGGCCCAACTGTCCAAGCTGCCGCGCTTCCTGAACCGGCGGCGCGAGATCGCCGCCCGCTACGACGCCCTGTTCGCCGACCTGCCCGGCGTCTCGCTGGTCCAGAACCAGCCCGAGCAGCGCGCCCGGTCGGGCCATCACCTCTACGTCCTGCGCTTCGACTTCGACGCCCTGGGTCTGACACGCCGCCAGCTCATGGGACGCCTGTCCGAGGCCGGTATCGGCACCCAGGTCCACTACATCCCGGTGTACCGCCAGCCCTATTTCCGCCGCCACGGCGCCCCCGCGCCGAGCGCCTTCCCGGTCATCGAGTCCTACTACGACGAGGCCTTGTCCATCCCCTTCTACCCCGAACTGACGGACGAGACCGTCGACCGCGTGGCCGCGGCCGTGCGGGCCGCCGTGACCGACGGAAAAGGGTCCGGCAAGGGGTGAGCCGTCGGCTCGACATGCCAGGAAAACGCGCGCGAAAGCGGGCCAGATAGCTGTTTACGTTAAGGGGTGCAGCCGGTATACATCCCAGAATTTCGCCGGATGCAGCGACCATTTGGGAGCATGTCATGACAGGGACCGAGGGGCGGCGCACCTTGCGTTGCGGCATCGTCGGCTTCGGCTACATGGGGGAAATCCGCAAGCGCGTCATCGACGCCTCGCCCCGCCTGGAGCTGGTCGGCGTCGTTGAGACGTCCGAGGCGAAACGCGCCGGTGTCGGCGACGCGCCGCTGTTCGAGACCTACCAGGACCTCCTGGATCAAGACCTCGACATCATGTTCGTCTGCACGCCCAACCGCTTCTCCCCGGAGATCTGCGTCGAAAGCATGCGACGCGGCGTCCATGTGTTCTGCGAAAAGCCGCCGGGCCGCACCCTCCAGGACATCCAGGAGATCATGGCCGCGCAAGGCCCCGGCATCAAACTGATGTTCGGCTTCAACCACCGCTTCCATCCCGCCGTCATGCGCGCCAAGGCGATCATCGACAGCGGGCGCCTGGGCAAGGTCCTGTCCCTGCGCGGCCTGTACGGCAAGTCGGGCGGCCGCGGCTACGAAGGATCGTGGCGCAACGACAAGTCCATGTCCGGCGGCGGCATCCTGCTCGACCAGGGCATCCACATGCTGGACCTGTTCCGCTTCTATTGCGGTGACTTCCAGCAGGTGAAGGCGTTCACCTCCAACGCCTTCTGGGACGTCGAGGTCGAGGACAACGCCTACGTCATCCTGCAAAACGACGACAACCAGCACGCCATCTTCCATTCCTCGGCGACCCTGTGGAAACACACCTTCCGCCTGGAGATCACCCTGGAAGACGGCTACATGGTGGTCGAGGGCCTGCTGTCCAAGAGCGGCAGCTACGGACGCGAGACGCTGACCATCGCCCGCCGCGACTTCGAGGACCCGACCGTCGCCGTCGGCAATCCGGCCGAGGAAGTCATCCGCTACGACAAGGACGAATCCTGGGAGTTGGAGATGCGGGAGTTCGTCCGCTGCATCGACGAGGACGCCGAGGTCACGATCAGCAGCGGCACCGACGCCCTGCGCGTCATGGAGATCATCGACCGCGCCTACGAGGACGCCGCCGCTTCCCAGGTCGGCCAACCCCAGCGCGGCGTCAAGCGGGGGGTCGCCTGATGCGTTCCGTTCTGCTGCACGAGGGATATACCGAGGAAGAGGTCAAGCCGAGCGAGCAACTGGCCCGCTACCGCGCCCTGACCGAGGCCGACGTCCGCGGCCGTCTGGCCGGTGGCGTCCTGCATGACCGCGCCTGTCCGGCCTGCGGGGCGACCGACGCCCCCGTCACCGGCGACCGCTTCGGCCTGACCTACCGCACCTGCGCCGCCTGCGGCTCCCTGCATGTGTCTCCGGCCCCCGACGACGCCGCCCTGATGGCCTACTACCGCGAGTCCGAGGCCGAGACCTACTGGCGCCGAGAACTGTCCCGTCAGGCCGCCGACGCCCGCCGCGCCCGCATCGTCGCGCCGCGCGTCGCCTGGATCAGCGACGCCGTCAGCGAATACCGGCCCGACGCCCGCGCCCTGGTGGACGTCCAGACCCATTACGCGCCCTATGTTCCCGCCCTCTGCGGCATCCGCTCCATCGACCGTCTGGTGCTGGCCGATCCGGTGCTGCCGGAAGCCGAGATCCCCGACGTGCCGAGCAGCACCGTGACCCGCGCCCGCCTGGGCGAGGACGCCCTGGCCGACAGCGCCGACGTCGTCACCTTGTTCGAGGTCCTGGACCGGGTCGCCGACGCCGACGCCCTGATGGCCAAGACCCACGCCGCGCTGCGCGCCGGCGGCCTGTGCTTCGTCACCGGCATCCTGGGGTCGGGCCTGGAATACCAGGAGCTGGGCACCCGCTCGTCCAACCTGCTGCCGCCCGACCGCCTGAACCTCTTCACGGTGGAAGGCTTGCAGACCCTGGCCGAACGCCACGGGTTCGAGGTGATCGAGTTCTCGACGCCGGGCAACTTCGACGTCCGCACCCTGGACGCCGCCCTGGCCGCCGACCCGACGCTGCCGGTGTCGACCTTCGTCCGCTACGTGCTGGAGAAGCGGTCGCCCTCCGACAAGCTTCTGTTCCAGGAATTCCTTCAGGCCGGGCTGCTCAGCGCCTATGGCCGTCTGGTGCTGCGCAAGACCCGTTGATCCGCCCGGCCGCCCGCCCGCCGGAGCCGCCACGCCTTACCCATGGGGAGTCCCGTCCGTGACCTACATCGACAGCTATATCAAGGAAGCCATCCAGATCCTGGAAGGGATCGACCAGTCCCAGGTCGACAAGATGGTCGAGATCCTGGTGGATGTCCGCGAGAAGGGCGGTCGCCTGTTCTTCCTGGGCGTCGGCGGCAGCGCGGCCAACTGCATCCACGCGGTGAACGACTTCCGCAAGCTGGCCTGCATCGAGACCTACTCCCCCGCCGAGAACATCGCCGAACTGACCGCCCGGACCAATGACGAAGGTTGGCACACGGTCTTCTCCGAATGGCTGAAGATCAGCAAGATCAACGACAAGGACGCCGTCTGGGTGTTCTCCGTCGGCGGCGGCAACAAGGAAAAGAACGTCAGCGCCAACATCGTCCACGCCCTTGAAACGGCCAAGGACGTCGGCGCCCGCGTCTTGGGCGTGATCGGTCGCGACGGCGGCTACACCGCCACCGTGGCCGACGCCTGCGTCATCATTCCGCCGGTCAATCCCAACACCATCACCCCGCAGGCCGAAGCCTTCCAGGGCGTGATCTGGCACATGATCGTCGCCGACCCGCGCGTCATGCGCGTCGGCAACAAGTGGGAAACCATCAGCCGCTGAGGCGTCGTCCCCCCTTTTCTCGGATCTAGGACCTACCCATGGCCATCTTTCTCGATACCGGTAACATCGACGAAATCCGCGCCTACCACGCGATGGGCATCCTGCGCGGCGTGACCACCAACCCCAGCATCCTCCTGAAGTCGGGCATCACCGGCGGCATCGAGGGCGTCAAGGCGCGCACCGTGGAGATCGCCAAGCTGATCGACCCGCTGCCGCTGTCGGTGGAAGTGAACACCAACGATCCCCAGGGCATGATCGACGAGGCCAAGGACTTCGCGTCCTGGGCGCCCAACATCAACGTCAAGATCACCGTCCACGGCCCCAACGGCGAGCTGGACAACATGCGCGTCATCCACGAGCTGGAGACGGTCCACGACGTGCGCGTCAACGTCACCGCCATGATGAGCGCCCAGCAGTGCCTGCTGGCGGCCATGGCCGGGGCCAGCTACGTGTCGCTGTTCGGCGGTCGCGTCAACAACATGGGCTACAACAGCGTCGACGAGATCGTGAAGCTGCGCGACCTGCTCGACACCCTGGACCTCAAGGCCAAGATCATCATCGGCTCCGTCCGCGAGGTCCTGAACGTGGTCGAATGGCTGGGCGCCGGTGCCCACATCGTCACCGTGACCCCCGATCTGGTGAAGGGCATGCTGGTCCATCCCTACACCAAGGAAACCGTTCAGATGTTCCTGAACGACGCCGCCAAGCTGACCGCCAAATGACGCTGACCGACCGTCGCCGCGCCCTGAAGGAGGCCCTGCGGTCGCGAACGCCCCTGTTCGCGGCCTGGACCTCCTTCGGCCACCCGCGGATCACCGAAATCTTCGCCGGGTCCGGCGTCGATTTCGTCGGCATCGACATCGAGCATTCGACCATCTCCCTGGAGCAGTCGCTGGCCATCATCGCCGCCGCCCAGGCGGGGGGAACGCTGTGCCTGCCGCGCATCGCCTCGCACAATCCCGAGATGATCAAGCGCCTGCTCGATTCCGGCGCCGACGGCCTGATCGTGCCCATGGTCAATACGCCCGAAGAGGTGGAGAACCTGGTCGCCTGGACCAAGTATCCGCCGCAAGGCCGCCGCAGCTTCGGCGTGGCGCGGGCGCAGAACTACGGCTTCGACTTCGATCCCTACATCACGACCTGGAACGACTGCTCGTCCCTGATCCTGCAGATCGAATCCATCGAGGGCGTGAACAACATCGAGGCCCTGCTGGCCAACGACCACGTCGACGGTGTCATGGTCGGTCCCTACGACCTGTCCGGATCGCTGGGCATCCCCGGCCAGATCGACCATCCGCGCGTCGCCGAGGCGGCCCGCGCCGTGGTCGAGACGGCGGCCCGCATGGGCAAGGCCTGCGGCACCCAGATCGTCGATCCGACGCCCGAGGCCATGCGCAAGGCGATCGACGACGGCTTCACCTTCTCGGTCCTGGCCTCGGACATCTTCGCCCTGTGGAAGTGGGCCGAGCGCATGAACGGCTACATCCGGGACCTTCGGGACCCGTCATGACAGCGGACCGCCGGAAGGTCGTCATCCTCGATTTCGACGGCACGCTCGTGGAATCCGTCGGCATCAAGGACGAGGCCTTCCGGACCCTCTACGCCGACGAACCCGACCACCTTCCGGCGATCATGGCCTACCACCTGGACAACAACCACGTCCTGCGGTTCGCCAAGTTCCGCCATATCGCCGAGACCATCCTGGGCCGTCCCTACGGCGACGCCGACCGCGACCGCCTGACGGCCCGCTTCTCCGCCCTGGTCAAGCAGGCCATCGCGGAGGCGCCGGAAGTGGCCGGAACCACCGCCTTCCTGGCCGACATGGGCGGACGGGCGCCGCTCTACCTGCTGTCCATGTCGCCGGACGAGGAATTGCGCGAGATCGTCGCCGCGCGCGGCCTGTCCGGCCACTTCAAGGACATCTACGGCGGACGCTGGACCAAGGCCGAGGCCGTGCGCGATATTCTGGCCCGCGAAGGCGCGGCCCCCGACGACGCCGTCATGGTGGGCGACAGTCCCGAGGATCACGCCGCGGCGGTGGAGACCGGGATCGCCTTCGTGGCCCGCGACAGCGGCAAGCCCTTTCCGCCCGACGCCGGTCCCGTGGCCGCCGACATGACCGCGGCGCACGCTGCCATCCTAGACTTCCTGGGGGAGTGAGAGATGAACACCTATCTCAACGACTTGTTCGGCCTGGACGGCAAGAGCGCCGTCGTCATCGGCGGCGGCGGCCATCTGTGCGGCGAAATGGCGCGCGGCTTCGCCAAGGCGGGCTGCGACGTGGCGGTGGTCGACTGGACGCCGGAAAAGGCCAAGGCCGTGGCCGACGAACTGCGCGGCTACGACACTGGGGTCAAGGTCATCGAAGCCAGCATCGACGCCACCGACAAAGACGCCCACCAGGAACTTCTGACCAAGTGCGTCGAAGCCTTCGGCAAGGTGGACATCCTGGTTAACGGCGCGGGCATCAACGCCCCGACGCCGATCCTCGACATCTCCGCCGAGGAGTTCCGCAAGATCGTCGACAGCCACCTGACCGCCACCCTGTTCGGTTGCCAGGTGTTCGGCGCCCACATGCTGGAGCGCGGCAAGGGATCGATCATCAACCTGTCGTCGGCCTCCGCCGGACCGCCTCTGTCCAAGGCCTTCACCTATTCGGCGGCCAAGGCCGGGGTGATGAACCTGACCCAGAACATCGCCCGCGAATGGGCGCCGCGCGGCGTGCGGGTGAACGGCCTGCGGCCCGGCTTCTTCCCCACCGACTGGAGCCTGAAGCACTTCATCGACGACCAGCGCCGCGACGCCATCCTGGGCCATACGCCCATGGGCCGCTTCGGCACCCCCGCCGAACTGGTCGGCTGCGTGCTGTGGCTGGCCTCCGACGCCTCGGGCTTCGTCACCGGCGCGCAGATGGCCGTCGACGGCGGCTTCACCTGCATGACCATCTGATCGGGGAACGGACGCCATGACGCGCAAGACCGTCGCCATCACCGGCGGAACCAAGGGCATCGGGGCGGGAATCAGCCGCGCCTTCCATGCCGCGGGCTGGTCGGTCCTGATCGGCGCCCGCGCCGACGGCGGCCTCGCCGACGAGTTGGGCGAAGGCGCCCGCTTCCAGACCCTGGACGTTCGCGACGCCGCCTCCATCACCGCCTTCGCCGAGACGGCGGCGGCCTGGGGCGACGGGTTGGGCGCCTGGGTCAATTGCGCCGGGTTCTCCGCCTGGCGTCCGCTGGCCGACATCGACGCCGCCTTCTGGAACGACATGATCGCCACCAACCTGACCGGCACCCTGTTCGGCTGTCAGGCGGCGGCGGCCCATCTCGCCGACGGCGGCGCCATCGTCAACGTCTCCAGCCTAGCCGGAAAGCGCGGCAGCGCCAACAACACCGCCTATTGCGCCAGCAAGTTCGGCGTCAACGGCGTCACCCAGTCGCTGGCCAAGGAACTGGGGCCGCGCGGCATCCGGGTCAACGCGGTCTGCCCGGTCTATGTCCAGACGCCCGGCGTCCTCGACGCCCTGGTCGATCCCCGCTCCCCGGCGGGCGGCCAGGACGTGGCGGCCTATCTGGCCGACTTCACCAAGGGTCAGACGGCGCTCAAGCGCCTGCCGACCGACAGCGAGGTCGGCGCCTCCTGCGTCTTCCTCGCCTCGCCCGCCGCCTCCGCCATCACCGGCCAGTGCATCAACGTCGATTGCGGCGTTCTGCCGCAATAGGAGCCGTCCCATGTCGCTGCATGTCGTCGCCATGATCCCCGCCCGCATGGAAGCCTCGCGCTTTCCGGGCAAGCCGCTGTGCTCCATCGCCGGTCTGTCGATGATCGAGCACGTGCGCCGCCGCGTCGCCCTGTCCGAGGCGGTGGACGACGTGGTCGTCGCCACCTGCAACCAGGAAATCATCGACGAGGTCGCCCGCCACGGCGGCACGGCGGTGATGACCCGGAATGACCATGAACGCTGCACCGACCGCATCGCCGAGGCGGCGCAGGGCAAGGACTTCGACGTCGTCATCATCGTCCAGGGCGACGAGCCGACCTTCCTGCCCGACGTGCTGGAGGACCTGGTGGCGCCCATGCGCGACGATCCCTCCGTCCTCTGCACCAACCTGCTGTCGGTCATTTCCGACCCGGCGGACCTGGACGACATCGACATCGTCAAGGCGGTGACCAATCGGGCGGGCGACGTCATGTACTTCTCGCGGGCGCCGATCCCGCACCAGCGGGTGAAGAACGACCCGCCGATGTTCCGCCAGACCGGCGTTTCGGCCTTCCGCCGCGACTTCCTGATGACCTTCACCGGCCTGGAGCCGACGCCGCTGGAAATCGCCGAGTCCGTGGACTTCCTGCGCATCCTGGAACACGGCCATCGCATCAAGGCGGTGATCTACGACCGCCACACCGCCGGTGTCGACCGGGCCGAGGACGTGCCCGTCGTCGAAGCCATCCTGCGCGACGACCCGGTCCAGCGCGAGATGTTCGACCGCATCAAGGGCGACTGAGGACGCCCCCGGCCCGAGGACGGCGCATGAGCGAGACCAAGCCCGCAAGGACCAGCGACCGCCTGAGTGGAGACGAGGTGGCCCGGCTGCACGCGGGGTTTCGGAGCGTGGTCGACTCCCTGGCGCCCCGCATGGAGGCCGCCCCGGCCTTCTGGTTCACTTGGCTGTCGTCGCGTGATCGCCTAAATCCGCGCCTGTGGGACCGGCTGGTCGCCCTGACCCGCCTGCGCCGCGCCCTCGACCAGGGAACGCCGCCGCCGCCCTGGGGCGACCCGGCCCTGGCTCCCTATGTCGAGGCCCTGGCCCAGGCGCGCGGCCAGGCGGCGCCCGTCGCCGATCCGGCCTTGCGTCCGCCGCCGCGCCGCCCGGCGTGGCTGGCGGTACCGCGCCGCGCCGTGTGGTTCCTGTGGTGGTGGTGGCGGGCCATGCGCCTGCCGAAGGCCAGGATCGCCAAGGCACCCGACGTGGTGCTGGTCTCCATTCTGTCGGCGGCGCCCCTGGGGCGGCCCGGTCCCTATCGCGACACCTATTTCGGCGACCTGCGCGAAACCCTGGCGGCGGACGGCCAGACGGCGCTTTATTGCGGCCTCGTCACCGACAGGCTGCCGACGGTCATGGGGGCGCTCGCCACGCGCCGGGCCGGGACCGACGACGACGCGCCGGTAACCACCTTGGCCGAGCATCTGCGGCCGTGGGACTTCGTCGTCGCCGTGGCGACCGCCTGGACCGCGCGGTTCGACGTTCCGGCGATCCCTTGGGACGGGCTGGATCTGGCGCCCCTGGTTCGCGACGACCTGGATCACGACCGCCCGTCCATCATCCAGGGCGTCCTGCTGCGCAGGGCCTTCCGGCGACTCATGAAACGCTGGTCGAACGCGCGCTTCCTTCAGATGTGGGAGAACAACCCCTGGGAACGGGCGCTCTATCTGGCCGCCCGCGAGACCGGCGCGCGGTGCGACGGCTATCTGCACACCGTCGTCATCCCCGCCCACATCAAGTATGCCCTGTCGAGGGCGGAGCACGGGCGGCGCCCCATGCCCGAGCGTGTCCTCTGCGCCGGGGAGGGGTCGGCGCGCCTTCTGGAGACATTGGGCGACTATCCCCCCGGCACCGTGGTCGCGGCCTGCATGCTGCGCGACACCCTGCCATCGGCGCCGCCGCGCCGGACGCCGCTCCGCCGCCCAGCGCGGCGCCTGCTGGTGGTCCTGGAAGGACTGCCGACCATGGTCGACCTGCTGCGCTTCGCCGCCTCCGCCGCCGCCGAGTTGCCCGACCACGACGTCGCCGTGCGCCCCCATCCCGTTCTGGGCCTGGACGTCCTGGCGCCCATGGCGGGGATCTCCATGGCCCCCGGCCAGCCCCTGCGCGACGCCAGCGGGTGCGATTTCACGGCTTCCCTCGATGAGGTCGACGTGGTGATCTATCAGGGGTCCATGGCCGCCATGACGGCCCTGTTCCTCGGCCTGCCGGTGATCAAGTTCCAGGCCGACGAGACCCTGGAGGACGATCCCCTGGCGGGCTGCCCGTCGCCCCTTCACGCGACGGTGGCCGATCTGGACGGGCTGCGCGCCGCCCTGAAGCGGCTGGACGCCCTGGACGACGACGCCCATGGCGCCGCCGTCGAAGAGGCGCGCCGCTTCGTCCTCGGCCTCATGTCCCAGCCCGATGACGCGACGCTGCGTCCCTTCCTGGCCCCGAAGAAGCGAGACTGAGCCATGCCCCTTCGTGTCATCCGCCGCCTCGTCAACGGCGTCAAGGACCGCGCCTTGCGGGGCCTGGCCACCGCCCTGCGTCCCTATCTGGCGCGCACGCCGCTGTTCTGGGGGGACCGGTCGCGCGTCACGCTGGGCCGCAACGTCCATCTGGTGAACACGATCCTGAACTGCCGGTCGGGCCGCGTCACCATCGAGGACGACGTCTTCTTCGGCCACGACTGCCAGATCCTGACCGGCTTCCACGACTACACCAAGCGCGGCCTGGCTCGTCAGACTGACGTCCCCGACAGCGGGCGCGACGTGATCATCCGCCAGGGCGCCTGGATCGCCAGCAACGTGGTGATCATCGGTCCCTGCGACATCGGTCGCGACGCGGTGGTCTGCGCGGGAAGCGTCGTGACGTCGGACTTGGAGGCCGGAGCCATCCACGGCGGCGCTCCCGCCCGCAAGATCAAGGATATCGTCTTCCGTTGATCCTTTTCGACCGCCGCCAGAGGGGGCGGTCGGTCAGGGCTTGCGCATCATGGCGACGTATTTGCGCCGCCACGGCACCGCCGACCAGTCGGGATTTTCCCGCTTCAGGAAATAGCCCGGCGTGACGTCCCGCCGCGCCGCCAGATAGCCCAGGACCAGATGCGACTGATCACCGCCCGCCGCGTCGCCGCCACGCGGATCGGGGATCACGTCGTCGCACATGATGACGCCGCCGGAGCGCGCCATGTGCCAGGCATTGCAGATGTCCCAGCCGACTTCCGGCCAGTTGTGGCCGCCGTCCATCCAGATCAGGTCCAGGCCCGGCTCCACGTGCTCGGGCAGGAAGAAGGAATTGACCTCCAGCAGGGTGATCCGGGGATCGGCCAGATGCTCGGCCCGCTTGGCGAGGTATTCCTGATACTCGGCGGTCGTCTCCCGGCGGTAGGAGGCCCGCAGGATCGGATCGTCGGCGGGCAGTTCGACCGTCGTCACCGACGCCTCGGGGAAGAGCTTGGCCAGCAACCACGCCGTCTTGCCCCGGAAGGTGCCGATCTCCAGGACGCGGCGCACCGGCTGAGAGGTCAGGCTGAGGGCGCTGAACAGCAGCCAATGGATGGAATCCGTGCCCGTCACATGGTTGAAGGGCTGCCCCTTGCCGTCGACCAGGATCGCGTCGAGCTTGGCCAGGGCCGCCTCGTAGTCCAACCCGGCCTCGGCGAAGCGGCGGACCTCCGCGGCATGCACGGCCTCGGCGTCCCAGCGCCGCTTGTAATAGAGGCTTTGCAGCCGGTCCCTGTATTTGGCCGGTTTCAGGTAGGACGACAGAGGCATGGGGAGGGGTCCTGAATGGTTCCGCGCACGGCGACGGGCGCAGCCGACGGTTCCGTGTGTACACCGTATCGACCATGGCGACAAGACACCGCCCGGCAAGCGGGATTCAGGGCGTTTTCGGGGCCACGCGGCCCTTGCTTGACACAGGCTTTGGGATAGAATGTCGGCCTTTTCGCAATGAGGGATACCCATGGCTATTTCCGCGGAAGATGTCGCCGGCATGATCGACGAGGTGACCGGCACGCGTCCCACGGATTCGGACGCCGACTTGTGGGAAACCGGCGTCATGGATTCCTACGCCATCGTCGAGCTGGTCGCCCTTTTGGAGGAGCGCCTGGGGACGGACCTTTCGCCCGACCTTCTGCGGAAAGAGAACTTCGCCTCCGTCGCCGCCGTGGTGGCCATGGCCAATGACCTTGTAGCCGCGCGATGAGAAACCTCGCCGAGATGTTCCGGGATCGCGTCCGCGCCACCCCGGACAAGCCCGCCGTCACCTTTCAGGACAAGACCCTGACCTGGGGACAGGTCTTCGATCTGGCCTGGGCCATGAAGCAACGCCTGGACGCCCTGGGAGTGGGGCGCGGCGACGTGGTCGGCGTCTATTGCGAACACAGCACGGCGCAGGTGGTGGCGCTGTTCGGCACGGTGATGGCCGACGCCGCCTTCACCATCATCAACCCGCGCATGAAGCGCGAGCAGGTGCTTCATCAGGTGTCGGACTGCGACGCCCGGGTGATCGTCGCCACGCCCGGACAGGCGACGCTGGCCCGCGAGATCATGGAGCCGCGCGGCGAGGCCGTCATCACCCTTCAGGCCGACGGCCTGGGCGAGGGCGAGGACATGCCGCCGACCGCCAATCCCGACGCGCTGCACACCGCCTGCATCCCGACCGACGTGGCCTGCCTGATTTATACCTCCGGGTCCACCGGGCGGCCCAAGGGCGTGGTCCTGCCGCACCGCACGCTGACCGACGGCGCGCGCATCGTCAGCGGCTACCTGGGCATCACCGATCACGACACCCTCTTGTGCCTGCTGCCGTTCGGCTTCGACTACGGCCTGAACCAGCTTCTGACCGTGGTCTACAAGGGTGCCCGCGCGGTCCTCTTCAGCTTCGCCTTCCCCAAGGATCTGTTCGACATCCTGGAAAAGGAAAAGGTCACCGCCATGGCGGCGGTTCCGTCGCTGTGGCCGCGCATCCTCGACCGCCGCTACGCCGAGGACCCGGACAAGCCGGTGTTCGAGCACCTGCGCTACGTCACGACCGCCGGAGGCCCCCACAGCGAGGGCCTGTTGCGCCGCCTGACCGCCTTCTTTCCGAAGACCGAGATCATCATCATGTACGGCCTGACCGAATCCTTCCGGTCGACCTTCCTGCCGTTCAAGGAGCTGTTCAACCGCATCGGCTCCATCGGCAAGGCCGTGCCCGAGGTCGAGATCCTGGTCCTGAACGAGGACGGCCAGCCCTGCCGACCCGGCGAGAAGGGCGAGCTGTATCACCGCGGCGCCTTCGTCAGCTACGGCTACCTGAACAATCCGGACCTGACGGCGGCCAAGTTCGTCAACCTCCAGACCGGCGGCCCCGGCACCCGTCCCGAACCGGCGGTGCGCTCGGGCGACGTGGTGTCCCTGGACGAAGACGGCTTCATCTATTTCCACGGCCGCGCCGACAGCCTGATCAAGTGCAAGGGCTACCGCGTCAGCCCCGGCGAGGTCGAAGGCGCGGCCCTGGCCTTCCCCGGCATCCGCCACGCCGCCGCCTACGGGGTGCCCCATCCCGAGGACGGCCAGGCGGTGATCGTGGCCTACGACACCTTCAACCCGATCGACGCCGACGCCTTCAAGCGGCACCTGCGGCAAGTCCTGCCCTACTACGCGGTTCCCCAGGACATCCGCCAGATGGACAGCATCCCCCTGACCGTCAACGGCAAGGTTGACTACGGCGCCGTCCGCGCCGCCCACCACGGCACCGCCAAGGAGGCGTCGTGAAGGGGTGCGACCGGTCGGCCCTGACCGCGCTGTGGCGGGACATGGGCGTGCGCGAGGGGATGACGTTGCTGTGCCACAGCTTCATCGCCGTCCTCGGCAGACCAAAGACGTCGCCCGCCCATGACGTTCTGGGCAGCCTGCTGGACGCCGTCGGTCCCACCGGCACCTTCTGCGCGCCGACCTTTTCCTACACCTACTTCAAGGGCGAGGTCTTCGACCGCGCCGAAACGCCGTCGGACGTCGGCCAGCTCGGCGACCTGACGCGGACCCATCCCGACGGCCTGCGCAACCTCGACCCCAACTTCTCCAACGCCGCCATCGGGCCGGGCGCCCCGGCCCTGCTGGAGCGCACGGTCAAGCGCAGCTTCGGGCCGGAAACCTTCTACGACCGCCTGGTCCAGGCCGACGCCTGGGTGCTGCTGATCGGCGTCGACTTCACGGCCCTGCCCCTGTTCATGCAGATCGAGCGCATGAACGAGGTGCCCTACCGCTATGAAAAGACGTTCCACGGTCGGACCCGCGACGGCGACCGCCTGTTCGACGACACCGCCGTCCATTTCGTGCGCGACGAGACGCTGAATTTCGACAGCGACCGCAAGCCGACCGGCGACCTCATCGACGCCGACCCGACCTGCCGACACGCCGATTTCGGCTACGGCCACCACCGGCTGGTCCCGGCCAGCACGGTCATCCGCGTCGCGGAACGGCGGCTGCGGGAAGACCCACACGCCCTGATCCGTTTCGAAGACGACCCCTCTGAACAAAAGGCATCGCAATGACCGCTCAAGACTGGGACAAGCGTTACTACCACGGTCGCTACAACCGCTACCCCTTCACCGAGGTCGTGTCCTTCATGATGGGCGGCTATGCCAAGGTGCCCGATCGCAACAAGGTCAAGGTCCTGGACCTCGGCTGCGGCGGCGCCCACCACCTGATGTTTCTGGCCCAGGAAGGCTTCGACTATCACGGCGTGGACGGGGCCCAGGAATCCGTGGATATCGCCAGCCAGCGCCTGAGCGACGCCGGGTTCCCCACCGACACCATCGTCAAGGCGACCTTCGACGCCCTGCCCTATGAGGCCGACACCATGGACGCGGTGATCGACCGCGGCGCCATCACCTGCAACAACAAGGCCGACATTCCGGCCCTGCTGACCGAGGTCCGCCGCGTCCTGAAGCCGGGCGGCCGCTTCTTCAGCACCATCCTGAACATCGAAAGCAGCGCCAAGAACGGGGCCAAGGACCTGGGCGACGGCGACTTCACCGGCTGCGACAACCGCCTGGAAGACGCCGGGGTGCTGCACTTCACCACCTCCGACGAAGCGCGGGAGCTGTTCTCGGGCGCCGGGTTCACCGTCGAGAAAATCGAACGCTCCGTGACGACGACCGACTATGCCGAGGACGGCAATACCCCGGTCGTGGCGTGGAACTTCATCACATGCCGGAAGTAAGCACGGGCCCGGCCCGTCACTCCGTCCTGCTGGGCGGCCTGGGCGGCGATTCCCATTCGGTCGGCCTGAACATCCTGCGCCATGCCCTGCATGCGCGCGGGTATCAGGTCGTCTTCATCGGAACCCAGAACACCATCGAGACGTTCTGGGAGATCGCCCCCTATTGCAACGCCGTGATGATCTCGTGCATGGACGGCCATGCGCGCGCCTACCTGAAACGCTTCCCCGAACTGCGGGCCCGCCATTCCGACGACCATCAGCCGCTGTGGTACCTGGGCGGCAACCCGATGGTCGAGGAGATGATCGGCGGCGACCGCTATTTCATCGAAATGGGCTTCCGGCGCTGCTACCTGAAGTTCATCGAGATCGACCTGGCCATGGACAACCTGGCCCGCGACATGGCCGCGGAGACGGCCCGCCCGGTGCCGCCGTCGGTGGTCGACGCCTTTTTCCACCAGCACACCGCGCCGCTTCTGGCGGTGTCCGACAGCCGCCTGTCGGACGAGGACATGACCGAGCAGCGCCAGCAGGTGCTCCAGCAATGGCGCACCGGCAACGAGGCGCGGAACATGGAGGACAACGCCGCCTTCCTGAAGTCGGTCCCCAACTGGACCGCCTATCAGGCCGAGGTCGCCGACGGCAAGCGGTCGATGCTCATTCAGCCGCGCAGCGGCGTGCCCGGCGTGGCCGAGCAGATCAAGCTGTTCGAGGCCTTCAAGCAGGCCGGGGCGCCGGTGCTGTCCTATCAGGTGGATTCCCACACCCGGAACAACAACCACGTCCTGGCCGAAGAGGCGATCAAGGAAAGCCGCCTTCTCAAATATTCGACCCTGAACGGCTTTCCGGTGGTCAATCACGGCCCGACGGCGCTGCGCCGCGTCATCCGAACCACCAAGGTGCCGCTTCAGACGCGCCATTCCACCCGCGATCCCCGCCTGTTGGCCGAGATTTCCTACGCCGGTGGCGTCACCGCCTACGAAGGCGGGCCGCTGTGCTACAACCTGCCCTACTACAAGAACTACCCGGTCGCCGAATCCATCCTGCGCTGGCGCTACGTGGACCGCCTGACCGGCGAATATTACGACAAGTACGGCATCGTCCTGGACCGCGAATACTTCGGCACCCTGACGGCGACGCTGATCCCGCCCAGCCTCGCCATCTCGACGGGCATCATCGAAAGCATCCTGGCCGCCCAACAGGGCGTCAAGGCGGTCAGCATCGGCTGGGCCGAACAGGGCAACCGCGTCCAGGACATCGCCGCGATCCGCTCCATCCGCCCGCTGGCGACGGAAATCCTGGCCAACTTCGGCCATAAGGACGTCCGCGTCAGCAGCATCTATCACCAGTACATGGCGGCCTTCCCGTCCCTTCAGACCCAGGCCGAGCAATTGATCCGGGCGTCGGGCACCACCGCCGCCCTGTCCGGAGCGACCCGCGTCCTGACCAAGACCCCGGTCGAGGCCTTCAAGATCCCGTCCGTGGCCGACAACATCAGCGGCCTGCAACTGACCCGGCGGGGCATCCTGGACGCCGAGGAAGACGGGCTGGTCCACCAGATCGACGAGCCCGCCGTGGAGCAGGAAATGGCGATCATCCGCGCCGAGGTGATGGCCATCATCGACGCCGTGGTCGGCCTGGGACGCGACAACTTCGCCCAGGGCGTGGTGGAGGCCGTGCGCACCGGGGTCATCGACATCCCCTTCGCGCCCAGCGTCTTCAACCGCGGCAAGGCGGTCACGGCCCGTGACTGTGATCAGGCGGTGCGCTACCTGGACTTCGGGAACCTGCCCTTCAGCCGCGAAATCCGGCAGTTCCACGAGGAAAAGATCCGTGATCGGCGCCGCCGCGACGCGATCGGCGAACAGGAAACCTACAAGCTGATCGAGCGCGACGTCCTGGTCGTCGCCCTCGGACAATACGAACACTGGCCGCTCAAGTCCTGAGCCGTCCGCCTTCCGCCGTGGATGGAGTATCCCCCATGACCCGCGTCGCCGTCTGCTCCCGCTCCTTCTCCCGCCACCCGATCCTGCGGCGGGAGCTGCTGGACCGCTATCCGGACGTCACCTTCAACGACGACGGCCTGGCGCTCAAGGGCGACAGCCTGGTGGATTTCCTGAGCGGCCACGACAAGGCCATCACGGCCCTGGAAAAGATCACCGACGACGTCCTGAGCCGCCTGCCGGACCTGAAGGCCATCGGCAAGTTCGGCGTCGGACTGGACATGATCGACCTGGACGCCATGCGCCGCCGCGGCGTGCGCCTGGGATGGCGCGGCGGGGTCAATCGCCGCTCCGTCTCCGAGCTGGCCATCGCCATGATGCTCCAGTACCTGCGCAATCTGCCGGACTGCGACGCCCTGACGCGCGGCGGCGACTGGCGGGTCATCAAGGGCCGCCAACTGTCCGACCGCACGGTCGGCGTCATCGGCTGCGGCAACGTGGGCAAGGACCTCGCCGTCCTGCTGCGGGCCTTCGGCTGCCGGGTTCTGTCGCACGACATCCTCGACTTCCCGGAGTTCTACGCCCAAACCGGCGTCGAGCCGGTGGACCTGGACACCCTGTTGACCACCTGCGACATCGTCAGCATCCACCTGCCGCTGGATGACGGCACGCGCGGCCTGATGTCCGCCGAGCGCCTGGCCCTCCTGCGGGACGACGCCTTGCTGGTCAACTTGGCGCGCGGCGGCATCGTCGACGAGGCGGCCCTGAAGACCCTGCTGGCGGAAAAGCGCCTCGGCGGCGCGGCCTTCGACGTCTACGCCGAGGAACCGCCGACCGACCTGGAGCTTTTGCGCCTGCCGACCATGTTCTCGACGCCGCACATCGGCGGCAGCACCGAGGAAGGCATCCTCGCCATGGGCCGGGCCGCCATCGACGGCCTCGACGACAACCGCGTCCCCTAGGCGCCACGCGGGCGCCTTATCCGGGGGAATAGCTGGTGCCTCGCCGAAAGCGACCTGTTATCGTCGTGCCCGGCAGGCATTTTTCAACAAAGGACGGTCTAAGGGACATGCGAAAGGTCGCTCTCATCACGGGCATCACCGGCCAGGACGGCAGCTATCTGGCCGAGCTTC
>CAZFRK010000013.1:0-19115 GCA_964521375.1 uncultured Rhodobacterales bacterium | reverse complement strand
GGCGGATGGGGATGGGATGAGGCGGCCGCTGCCTTCGAGCGGCTGCTGGTGGAGAACTAGATGAATCGTCTGCGCCTTCTACAAGCCATGGCGGGTGCCGAGCACGGTGGAGCCGAGCTGTTCTTCGAACGGCTTGTGCTGGCCTTGCACCGGCAGGGCGTGCAGCAGCACGTCCTGATGCGGACCAACGCCGAGCGCAGGGGCAAGCTGGTCGACGGGGGACTGAACCCGGTGCAACTGCCCTTCGGGGGACGATTCGATCTGTCGACCGGACGACGGTTCGCCGCCGAAATCAAGAAGTTCCAGCCCCAGGTCGTGTTGACCTGGATGAACCGCGCCACACGATTCTGTCCGCCCAAGGCGAAGACCGGCGTCGATTTCGTTCATCTGGCCCGCCTGGGCGGCTATTACGACCTCAAGTACTATCAGCGGTGCGACCATCTGGTCTGCAACACCCAGGATCTGGTCGACTACGTGGTCAAGGAGGGCTGGCCGGAAGAGCGCGCCCACTACCTGCCCAATTTCGTCGATGAGCGCCAGTGCGCCCCGGCGTCGCGGCGCGACTACTACACCTCGGAAACGACGCCGCTGCTCTTCACCATGGGCCGCCTCCACGAGAACAAGGGGTTCGATACCCTCCTGAAAGCGTTGGCGCGCACCAACGACATCAATCTGTGGATCGCCGGGGACGGGCCGGAGCGCGAAAACCTGGAGACCCTGGCCCATGAACTGGGCGTCAAGCCGCGTGTGCGCTTCCTGGGCTGGCGGGACGACGCCCCGGCCCTGCACGCCGCCGCCGATCTCTTCGTCTGCCCGTCGCGGCACGAGCCGCTGGGCAACGTGGTGATCGAGGCCTGGGCGCAGAAAAAGGCGGTCCTGGCGGCGGCCAGCCAGGGACCGTCGGCCTTGATCGAGGACGGAGGCAACGGCCTGCTGACGCCCATCGACGACCCCGTCGCCATGGCCGAGGCCATCCGCGACGCCGTGCGTGCCCCCGACCGCCTGAAGGCCATCGGCGAGGCCGGATACCAGAGCTTCCTCGCCGACTACACCGAGGACATCGTGGTCCGGCGCTATATCGACTTCCTGGAAAAAGTGACGGGTCTATGTGCGGCCTAGCCGGGGTCGCCGGGACACTGACCGGCCCGTCCGAGGAGACCCTGAGGACCCTGGCGGAGGCGCTCTACCATCGTGGGCCGGACGGCCTGCATTGGGCGGCGGGCGGCACCGTCGGCGTCACCCATTCCCGCCTCGCCATCATCGACCGCGCCGGGGGCGACCAGCCGCTGCACGGACCGGACGGCACCTATCTGGTGGCCAACGGCGAGATCTACAACGACCCCGTCCTGCGCGCCGTCCTGTCCGACGCGCCCTTTCGCACCAAGTCGGATTGCGAGGCGCCGTTGCACCTCTATCCCGACACCGGCGTCGATTTCGCCGACTCCCTGCGCGGCATGTATGCCATCGCCCTGGTCGATCCGACGCGGGAGCGCGTGGTCCTGGCCCGCGATCCCTTCGGCATCAAGCCCCTCTACATCGCCGAGACGGCCAAGGGCGTGGCCTTCGCCTCGGAGGCCCAGGCCCTGGTGACGGCGGGGCTGGTCAAGCCGCGCGTGGTCGAGGCCAAGCGTGACGAGCTTCTGGAACTGCAATTCACCACCGGGCGGCAGACCCCCTTCGAAGGCATCACGCGGGTTCTGCCCGGCGAGACGCTGGTCATCGAGCGGGGGCGCGTGGTGGCCTCGCGCCAGAGGGCGGCGCTGACCGAGACGGGACGGCGCTTCACCCGCAAGCCCCAGGCCCTCAAGGCGCTGGACGGGGCGCTCATGGAATCGGTGGACCTCCACCAGCGGGCCGAGGTTCCCTACGGCATGTTCCTGTCCGGCGGCATCGACAGCTCGGTCATCCTGGCGCTCATGGCGCGTCTCAACGACCGTCCCGTGTGGGCCTATACCGCCGGGTTCCCGGATACCGGCGTGCCAGACGAACGCGACCATGCCCGCGCCGTGGCCCGCGCCGCCGGCGCCCACCATGTGGAAGTGGCGGTGACCAAGGAGGACTTCTGGCGCTGGCTGCCGTCCATGGTCGAAAGCGTCGACGATCCCTGCGCCGACTACGCCATCGTGCCGACCTGGCTGCTGGCGCGGGAGGCCCGCAAGGACGTGACGGTCATCCTGTCCGGCGAGGGCGGCGACGAACTCTTCGCGGGCTATGGCCGCTATCGCACCGCCGCCCGCCCGTGGCCCCTGGCCCGCGCGATGCGGCGCAAGGGGACCTTTCACGACCTCGACGTTCTGCGCCGTCCGTCCGCCACCTGGCGTGACGGCGTGGCGGCGTCGGAGGTGGCGGCCTCCAGGCTGTTCCGGTCGCGCCTCAAGCGGTCGCAGGCCGTGGACGTGGCCGACTGGCTGCCCAACGACCTGCTCGTCAAGCTGGACCGTTGCCTGATGGCCCACGGCATGGAGGGGCGGGTGCCGTTCCTCGATCCCGTGGTGGCCGACGTCGCCATGCGTCTGCCCGACCGCATGGTCCGCAAGGGCAACATGGGCAAGATACTGTTGCGCGAATGGTTGCAGGCGGTGCTGCCGGAAAGCCTGCCCTTCGCGCCCAAGAAGGGCTTCACCGTGCCGGTCGGCGAATGGATCGCCGAACGGGGCGTCGAGCTGGGGCCGCTGGTCGCCGCCAGTCCCGGCATTCCCGACATGGCCTTTCCCGACCGCGTCTGCGCCTTGTTCCTGGCCACCGGCAAGCGCGAACGGTTCGCCGCCTGGACCCTGCTGTTCTATGCCCTGTGGTATCGGCGGCATATCCTGGGACAGCCCATGGACGGCGACGTCTTCCACGTCCTGACCACGGCGCCGTAAAGCAAATCCCGGGCGGGCGGACTCGGCCGCGCTTTGCCCGGTTTACCCGCCGTCGCCGTCTGGTACTCTGCGGAGCAATCCGTTCCCCCAGTCCGAGAGGTGCATCATGGCCCCGCGATCCGACCGTTTCGACCTTGTGCTGGTGAACGGCACCGTCTGGATGCCCGGCGGGCCGGTGGCGACGACCGTCGGCGTGCGCGACGGGCGCGTCGTCGCCTTCGGGGACATGACGGCGGGCAGCGCCGATCAGGCCCTGGACTGCGCGGGCCTGGATATCCTGCCCGGCGTCATCGACAGTCAGGTGCATTTCCGCGAACCGGGCCTGGAGCACAAGGAAGACCTGGAAAGCGGCACCCGCGGCGCGGTCCTGGGCGGCGTCACGGCGATCTTCGAAATGCCCAACACCAAGCCCTCGACCACCACGCCGGACGCCATCGCCGACAAGGTGCGGCGGGCCGAGGGGCGGGCGTGGTGCGACCATGCCTTCTTCATCGGGGCCAGCGACGAGAACGCCGAAAAGCTGGCCGAGTGGGAAGCCATCCCCGGCTGCGCGGGGGTGAAGATCTTCATGGGATCGTCCACCGGGTCGCTGCTGGTGGAGGACGACGCCACGCTCCTGCGCGTCCTGCGCTCGGGCCGCCGCCGCGTCGCCGTCCATTGCGAGGACGAGCCGCGCCTGCGGGAGCGCCATGCCCTGGTCAAGGACGGCGCCGATGTCGCCATGCACGCCGAATGGCGCGACGTGGAGACCGCCTTGCGGGCGACCACCCGCCTCGTCCGTCTGGCCGAGGAGGCCCGCCGCCGCGTCCATGTGCTGCATGTGACGACCGCCGAGGAGATGGCTTTCCTGGCCCGGCACAAGGACATGGCGACCGTCGAGGCGACACCCCAGCACCTGACGCTGTGGGCCGAGGACGCCTATCCGCGCCTGGGGACCAAGGCGCAGATGAACCCGCCCATCCGGGGCCGCGCCCATGTCGATGCCCTGTGGCGGGCGGTGGCCGACGGGGTGGTCGACGTCATCGGCTCCGACCATGCCCCGCACACCCTGGAAGAGAAGGCCCAGCCCTATCCGGCCAGCCCGTCGGGGATGACCGGGGTGCAGACGCTGGTGCCCGTCCTTCTGACCCACGTGGCGGCGGGCCGCCTGAGCCTGGAACGCTTCATCGACCTGACCAGCGCCGGCCCGGCCCGCGTCTACGGCATCGCCACCAAGGGCCGTATCGCGCTGGGCTACGACGCCGACTTCACGGTCATCGACCGCAAGGCGACGCGCGTGATCGAAGATTCCTGGATCGCCTCCAAGTGCGGCTGGACGCCCTTCGACGGCTTCCAGGCGACCGGCTGGCCCAAGGCGACCATCGTGCGCGGCAATATCGTCATGCGCGACGACGAACTCGCCGACCGGGCCGTCGGGCGACCCGTCCGCTTCCACGAAGGGGCGTGACGGGCCGCGTTCGGGATTTTTCAAGGGCGGATTTCGCTCCCCTGTGGTCGCGAAATCCGCCCTATCCTATTCTTTCTAAAGAAAATACGTCGTCGCGGACGAGGCCGCCCGCCCGGGATTTTCCTCAGAGGATCGCTCCGTACGTCAGGGCGACCACCAGGGCGCCGACCAGGGCGAAGGCCAGGTAGGCGGCGAAGACGGGCAGGCGGACGATGCCGCCGACCGCCATGGCGGCGGGGATGGAGGTCACCGCCCCGCCGACCAGGAAGCCCATGGCGGCGGCCTTGGAGGTTCCCATGGCGATCAGTCCGGCGACCAGCGGCAGGGCCGCGTAGCCGTTCAGATAGGCGGGCACGCCGACCACCACGGACAGGGGCACGGCCCAGGGATTGTCCGGTCCCAGCAGGGCGGCCACGTCGGACGGCGGCACGGCGGTCAGCAGGATGTTTTCCAGCATATAGGCCAGCAACAGCCACTTGCCGAGCAGCAGGGCATTGCGCAGGGCCTCGCGGCCGAAGGTGGCGCGGCGCGGCGCCTCCCGCCAGAACGCCCAAACCACGGGCTTGTGGGTGCGAATGCCCGCCGTGGCGCAGCCGCCGTTGCCGACACCGTCGCGCAAGGGATTGGCGAAGGCGCCGCGCACCTCCAAGGCCCGCGTTCCGAAGCCGCCGATCAGGCCGACGCTGATCGCCGCGACCGTCTTGGCGATGGCGAAATCGGTGCCCAGCGTGCCCGCCGTCAGGGCGAACATGGCCGGGTCCATGATCGGCGAGGCGAGGCAGAAGGCCAGGACGGCGGAAACGGGCACGCCCATGGTCAAGAGGGCGGCGATGATCGGCACCACGCCGCAGGAGCAGAAGGGCGACAGGCCGCCGAACAAGGCGAAGACGACGATCATGCGCAGCGGCTTGCCCGACACCGCCGAAGCGATCAGGCGGTCGGCGTTGGCCGCCTTGGCCCAGGCCGCCATGCCAATGGCCAGGGCGAACCAGGGCGCGATGGCGACGATTTGGCCTCCGGCGAAGACCACGGTTTGTCCGGCGAAGTCCAGGGACCACAGGGCGAGCCCGAGTGGCAGCAACACCACCGCCAGCCACGCCTTGTCCAGGCGTCGCCACGGGGAGGCGGTCTTCGGGGGCGCGCCACAGCAGGAGGAGGCCGCCGCCGGGCCGTCCGCCTCGGGCGGCGTGGCGGTGGGCGGCGCGCAACAGGGGCTGCCGGGGGCGTTGGCGGGGGTGGCGGTGGTCATGGCGGTCTCCTGTCGAGGAGGGGTTCGACATTCGCCGAATGGCGAATTGAGGGGCAACAAAGTCAGCAGTCGCAGCGTCGATGGGCCGGAATCTCGCCGTCGAGCAGGGAGAGGTAGGTCATCAGGGCGGTCAGGCGGTCATGGTTCAGGCAATAGGCGGGGCGTCCGGCCTCGCCGCCGTCGCGCAGAAGTCCGGCGGCCTTCAGGACCGAAACATGCTGTGAGATGGTCGACGGCGCCAAGGGAACGGCCTCGGCCAGATCGCCGAAGAAGCAGGCGTCGTTGGCGATGATGTGGCGCAGGATGCGCACCCGCGCGGGATGCCCCAGCGCCTTGCACAGCTCCGCGATGTCGTCGGCGTTGTCGGTCATGGCGGAAGGGGCCTCGACTGCAAGGTATTCGTTATTCGCCGAATAGCGTATACCCAGGCGCGGAGCGGATCAAGGGTGGCGTCGCGTGACGGCGCGGTCGGTCAGTCGCAGAGGGCCCGAACGGCCTGCCACTCGGCCTCGGTCAGCGGCGGCGTTCCGCCGTTGGGGACCCCCATGCGCAGGGCGCGCAGGCGTTCGGGGGTGACGGGATGGTGGCAGAGGTAGGCCTCCCAGGGGCCGGACATGCCGCTTGGCAAACGGTTCAGGTGGGCCAACAGGCCCTCGGCCCGCCATCCGGCGCGCGTCATGGCCCGCATGGCCCAGGCGTCGGCCTCCAGCGCGTCGGCTTCCCCGGTGCAGCTCGGCACCGACAGGTCCCAGGCGTCGCCCTCTCGTAGACTGGTCAGAGACAGCCGGTCGCCCTGGGCGAGGTGGCCCAGGGCGTGGGCCAGGACACCGGCCAGTTGGGCGCCGGAGTCCATGCGGTCGATCAGGCCGCGCGTCAGGATCAGCCGGTCGCCAACCGGCAGGGCCAGCGGGCGGTCCACGGCCAGCACGCTGATCTCGGGCCGGGCGTCCAGCCCTCCGGCGGGGGCCAGGCGGCGGACCATGCGGTCCAGGACCTCCTGCCCGTCGTCGCCCTCGCAGGCCGGGGGAAGGGCGATTTCGACGGCGGGACCCATCCATGCCTCGAACAGACGCCAGGCGCGGGCCGGATCACTCGCCAGCCAGCCCGGCAGGCCCAGAAGCGCCCACGCCAGGCCGCCCAGTATCAGGGGCACCGCCAGAAGCGCCAGACATCCGGCGCCGCATCCGGCCAGGCCGCCCACCGCGCAGCCGCCCAGCAGGCTGTCGCCCTTGCGGCGCGCGGGCACCGCATGGGGCGCGCGGTCGGTCAGCGGCGGCAGGATGGCGCCGTCGACCAGCGTCAGCTTGGCGTCGGGCGCCGCCGCGCAGGTCAGGATGACCGCCTGTCCCGGCCGCAGGTCGCCCAGGGGGCGCAACGCCGCATAGGCCCATTGGGCGACGAGCAGGCCGTCGCCGTCCCGGATGTCCAGGGTCGTTTCACCGAAACTGACCGTGACGCGCGGCGGCGCGGCGGAGCCGTCCTCCTCGTAGAAGGCGTCGTAGCGCGTCATGGCCCGGACCCGTCCTAGGCCGCGCCGACCGGGGCGGCCTTGTCGCGCCGCCCGACCCGCCGCGCGGAGACCCACAGGCCCAGCACCACCCAGGCGACCACCACCGACAGGCTGGTCAGATAGGTGCCGTCGGCGAAGACGGCGGCGGCGTCCTGGTAGAAGGGCAGGCGCAGGATGGTCTGGGCGTGGGCCACCGGATTGACCATCATCACGGCCTGAAGCCAAGCCGGGGCTCCGGCGGTCGGGAACAGCGCCCCCGACAGCAGCCACAGGGGCATGAGGAAGATCATCATCACGGCGTGATAGCCCGAGGTCGATTTCATGCCCCAGGCGATGGCGAAGCCGAGCGCGGTATAGCCGAGCGCCGACAGGACCATGGCCATCAGGATCAACAGCACCCCGCCCGCCGTCAGCGGGAAGCCGACGAAGGGGGCGGCGATGAACAGGAGCACCGCCTGGAACAGCGCGATGGAGGCGCCGCCGCCGATCTTGCCGAGGGCGATGGACAGGCGCGGGATGGGCGCGACCAGGACGCCTTGCAGGAAGCCCTGGTCGCGATCCTCGATCACCGTGATGGTGGCGAAGATGGAGGCGAACAGGATGAGCATCATCAGCACGCCCGGATAGAAGTACTCCAGGTAGCTCATGCCTTCCATGCCCGGCGGGCTGAAGCTGCCGGAAAAGCCGCTGCCCAGGAAGATCCAGAACAGCAGCGGCTGCCCCAGGGTTCCGGCGACGCGGGCGGGCTGGCGGATGAAGCGGGTGAATTCACGCTTCGCCAGGGCGAGGGCGGGGCCGATCATGGGGTCGCCTCCTCCAGGACGGGGGCGGGCGCGGTCGGCGCCGGAATGGAGCCGTCGCGTCCCGTGACGTGGATGAAGACGTCTTCCAGCGTCGGCTGCTTGACGGCGACCGAGGTGACATCCGTCGGCCAGCGTTTGAGGATCTGGTCGATCAGGCCGACGGGGGCGTCGTCGGGCACGTCCTCGACGCGCAGCTCATCGCCGTGCCGCAGGACGGTCAGCCCCAGGTCGCGGCTCAGGGCGTCGCTCAGCAGGCCGGGGTGGCGGGCGGTGACGACGACCATTTCCTTGCCGACGCGGGCCTTCAGGGCCTGGGGGCTGCCGTGAGCCAGCAGGTCGCCGCCGCGCATGATGGCGACGGCGTCGGCGTCCTCGGCCTCGACGAAGACGTGGCTGGTCATCAGCACCGTCATGCGGCGATCACGCTGCAACCGCTTAAGCGCCGTCAGGAAGGCGCGGCGGCTGCCGGGGTCGAGGCCCGTCGTCGGCTCGTCGAGCAACAGGACGCGGGGCCGCGTCAGCATCACCTTGGCCAGCTCGACCTGCCGGGCGAGGCCGCCGGACAGGGTTTCCACTCGGTCGCCCAGGCGGTCCTTGAGGTCGGACCACGCCAGGGCTTCCTCCAGGCGCTCCTGAAAGGCGGCGCCCCGGATGCCGTGCAGGTCGGCGTGCAGGCGCAGGTTCTCCAGCACGCCGAGCTGCTTGTCCACCGCCGGGCTTTGGAACACCACGCCCAGCAGGTCGCGCACGGCGCGCGGGTCGGACAGAAGGTCGTGGCCGCCGACCGAGACGCGTCCCTGAGACGGCACGGCCAGGCCGCACAGGATGCGGAACAGGGTGGATTTGCCGCTGCCGTTGGGGCCGGACAGGATGCAGAACGTACCTTCCGGCACGGTCAGCGAAACGCCGTTCAGGGCCTTGCGGGGGCTTTGACGCCGTCCACCGGGATAGACGTGCGTAAGGGACTCGATGACGATCATGCGAAACCTTGGAAACGCCGGGGGCGGCGGGAAACCTCCTTATTCCACAGAGGACCGCCGCGAACAAGCCGAGCCGCGGGGGTGGCCCGGCGGGACGCCCCACGGAAGCGGTCAAGGTACACGCTGGGGCGGACGGCAAAACCTTAAATTTTGCCCATCTTTGCCGCCTCGCGGATGGCCGGGCGCGCCTCGCGCCGCGGAGCGGTCGAGGGCACGGGCGCTCAGGCGACCTCTTCGATGGCCACCGGATCGTCGTCCAGGGCGGTGAAGGCCAGAAGCGTCATGTCGATGGGCGTCAGATCCGGGTCCTCGGCGAAGGAGTCCAGCGAGGCACGCTGCTGGTCGGCCAGGATCAGGACGTTGATGGCGGCGGCGGATTCGCGCACGTCGGCCTCGTGTTCGGGCGTCAGTCCCTCGGTCAGGCCGTCCAGGTAGCTGACGTAGCGGGTGAAGAGCGTGCGCAGGGTAAAGGACTTGCCGACCGGTATCTCGTGACGGCGCGAGGCCTCTTCGGCGATGCGGCGCAGATTGCGGATGCGGCTGATGGTCAGGGCCGTTCCCAGGCGGCTGACGCGGTGGCGCAGATCGTCCAGGGTGCGGTCCAGGGCTTGGCGCGTGGAGGCGGCCAGATCTTCCTGGCGCAGGGAGGTCGCCAGACCGACCAGATTGGACAGGCGGTCAATGTCGACCAGGGCCGCCGCCCGCAGGCGGGCGGAGCCGCCGCCCTTGCGGATGGCGTCGCGGCGGGCGTCCAGCGTCGTGGCGACGTCCTGGATGGCTTGAACGATCTCCAGGGCCTGTCGGTCAACTGCCCCCACGCCTACCCCCGCCTTGAGTGAATGTCGTTCAGAAATCGCCTCGCCGTCAGGATAGGGGCAAAGGCGCCCCGTCACCAAGGGGTCCATTCGGATGGTGGACGTTCGCGCCGCCTTGGGATCGGATGAAATCCAGGAAGGGCCGCACCCAATTGCCGCGCATGTGGGCGTAGGACGCCACCGTATGGCCCAGGATCAGGCCGTCGCGGTCGCCGGTAATGCCCTGGCCGCGCAGGACCCGATAGGCGAATCCCGCTTCTTCTTCCTCCAGCCCGTCCAGGGTCGAATAATGGAATTCATGGGCGGCGATGATGCCGTCGGCGCCGGATTCCACCGTCCAGGGCACCGCGTCGCCGCCGTCCAAGGCGAGTCGCACGTAGCCGCGTCCGAAGGGTTTGGGGTGCATGACGGTGTCGGCGGGGATCAGGCCGACCATGCCGTGGCTCTTGCCGTGCCAGCGGATGGCGCGGCTGAGGTACATCAGGCCGCCGCATTCGGCGTAGCAGGGCAGGCCGTCGATCAGGGCGCGGCGGATGTCCTTGCGCAGCGAGACGTTAGCTTCCAGGGCCGGGGCCTGGGTCTCCGGGAAACCGCCGCCCAGGACCAGGCCGTCCAGGCCCGGCGGCAGGGCGCGGTCGCGCAGGGTATCGACGGTGACCAGATCGGCGCCGTTGTCGGCGAAGGCCTCCAGGTCGTCCTGATAGTAGAAGGCGAAGGCCGCGTCGCGCGCGATGCCGATGCGCAAGGGACGTTGTCCCAGCGCCGGAGCCGCGGCATGGGGCGTGGGAGCGGGCGGCGGTGGGGGCGCCTCGGCGGCCGCCGACTCGAGGGCGTCGAGGTCAACGCTGTCGGCGACCATGGCGGCGATGGCGGCGATGTGATCCTCCGCCGTGCGGTCCTCGTTGGCGGGCATCAGGCCCAGGTGGCGCTCGACGATGACCAGATCCTCGCGCCGCGGCACCGCGCCCAGGATGGACAGGTCCGTATAGGTTTCGACGGCGGCCCGCAGCTTGGCCTCGTGGCGCGCCCCGGCGACCTTGTTCAGGATGACTCCGGCGAAGGGCAGGCCCGGTTCGAAGGTGGTGTAGCCGTGCAGCAGCGGGGCGATGCCGCGCGTGATGCCGCCGCAGTCGATGACCAGTACCACCGGCGCTCCGATCAGCCGAGCCAGGGCGGCGTTGGAGTCGCTGCCGTCGGTGGAGACGCCGTCGAACAGTCCCTTGTTGCCTTCGATCAGGCTTATGTCCATGCCCGCCGCGCCGTGGGCCAGAAGGGCGCGGATGGTCTCCGGCGACTGGGTGTTGAAATCCAGGTTGTAGGCCGGCCGGCCCGAGGCGCGGGCCAGCCACAAGGGGTCGATGTAGTCGGGGCCGCGCTTGAAGCAGCGCACCGCCCGCCCGCGCTCGGCCAGGGCTCGGGCTAGACCCAGGGTCAGGGTCGTCTTGCCGGAGGATTTGTGGGCGGCGGACAGATAGAGACGGGGCATCGAACACGCCTGCGCTGTGACGTCCGGGGAAGCTGCGGAGGGGAGTATACGCGCTTTGGCGGGAAATGGCCCGGTCCCCTCTCCCCTTGCGGAGAGAGGGGGGGATGGTCCCGAAGCATCGGGAACGGCGCCGTCCGTCCTCCCGGACCAGATGCCCGCGGTCAGGCCGCTCCGGGCAGACGGCCCCGTGCGCGGTTCTCCCACAGGGAGGCCGCCTCGTCCTGGGCGCGCGCGACGGTGTCGGCGCGGCCCAGCAGCTTCAGCGCCACCGCCGCCGTGCCGATGACCGACAGGCGGGCGTAGGCGTCGTCGTCGTCGCCGCGCCAGACGCGGGCCAGGCGACCGGCGTCCATGACCTCGTCCTTGGCGGCCAGCGGGGCGTCGGTCAGGGCGGGCCAGTCCTCTTGCCCGGTCACGCCTTCGGCCAGGGTATGGACCGTGCAGGGCTTCTGCGGGCGGCGCTCGGCCTCGCCGCCTTCGCCCTTGAACACGGCCATGCGCGGCTGGCCGAGCAGGCGGGCGGCTTCCTGGTGCACCGGCAGGTAGGGCGGATGGGTCACCGACAGCATTTGCGCCGTCGCGCCCAGCGGATTGAGGCAGCGCCCCACCGTATGCAACGGCGAGCGCACCCCGAGGATGGCCTTCAGGTCCATCAGCTCCTGAAGGCGCGGGCTGAGGGCGGGCAGGGTGACATAGGCGAAGTTCCGCGCCGACAGGTGGGCGGCGGCCTCGTCCAGGCTCCGGGCGGTCGGCACGCCCAGAAGCTCCAGCGCGCGGGAGGCGTAGATACGCCCCCCCGTGTGTCCTTCCGCCCCATGCATGAAGATGGTGACGCCGCTGTCGGCCAGCAGCAGGGCGGCCAGCAGGTACCACGGCAGTTGGCGTCCCTTGCCCGCCCAGGTCGGCCAGTCGATGTCCACCGCGGGAAGCCCGGCGGGGACGGTCAGTTCGGCGCGGATGCCGCGCACGAAACCCGCCACTTCCTCCGGCGTTTCCGTCTTCACCCGCAGCAGGCAGAGGAAGGCGCCCACCTGCGCCGGTTCCACCTCGCCGCGCATGATCATGCGCACGGCGGCCTCGATCTCCGCGCCGGTCAGGGGGCGCGACAGGTTCGGCCCCTTGCCCAGGACACGGACGTATTGGGCGAAGGGATGCTCCGCCGGGGCCGTCGTCAGGTCGGGGTTGGTCGTCTGGATGTCGCTCATGCCGGTCTGATCCCGTCAATTCATCGGTCGGGGACGGATGGTCCCGCGGCCCGTGTCTATTCGGCGGCGGCGGGGGAGGCGTTCGCCGCCGGGCCGACTTCGTCGACCTCGTCCACCACCTCGTGCACATGATCGGGATCGACAACCGCGTCGGCAAGGCTTTCCGGCAGGAATCGGAAGGCCGCGACGGCGACCGTGACCAGCAGCAGGGCGACGCCGACGCCGCCCAGGCCGAGCAGGATCTCCGGCAGGCTGGGCGTGTAGGCGACGATCGTCCCATCGAGCAAGGCGGACGACACCTCCATGCCGGGGAACAGCACCAGCGGGAAGACCTGCCCGCCGATGATGATGGTGTGGATCTGCGCCAGTCCGCCGACGATCACCAGGATGGAGGCCAGGGTGATGGCGGCCCGGTTGCCCCCCAGCGAGGGGGCCAGGAGCAGCACAAGCGGCAGAAGGCCGCCGGCCACGACGGCGACGCCCCAGAACAGGATGGTGTAGAAGGACCCTCCGGCCAGCAGCCAGGTCTCGTAGGCGCGATGTTCGGCGGCATAGAGGGCGGTGATGTGTTGGACGGCCAGGAAATAGAGCGCGGCGGCCAGGGTGATCCCGGCCAGCCGTTGCAGGCGGGTCAGGACGACGGCGCCCAGCGGTCGCCCGGTCATGCCGTAGGCGCCCATCAGGATCAGCAGGAAGATGGCCTTGCCGAAGGCGAAGGAGAAGGCGATGAACAGCGGCGCCATGATCGCCGCGTCATAGGCCTGGCGGGCGACCAGCCAGCCGAAGATGGAGCCGGTGCCGGTGGTCAGGACGAGGCGCCACAGGAAGGCGGTATAGGCGGCGGGCTTGTAGAAACGCCCCATGGGCTTGCTCATCATGGTCCACAGATAGGCCGCGACGATGGCGAAGAAGCCCGTGTAGAGCAGGATGTTCCAACTGAAGATGGAGGTCGGGTTGATGTTGGTCATGGCGACGATCAGCCGATCCGGACGCCCCAGGTCGAGCACCAGGGCGGCCAGCCCCCCGGCCAGCAGGGCCAGCGCCAGCAGGCCCGATAGGCGGGCCAGGGGCTTGTACATGGCGCGCTCGAAGACCGAACTGATGGAGGCGACGTTGAGCGCCCCGGAGGCGGCGACGATCAGGAACACCGCGAAGACGTGCGGCGTGCCCCAGACGACGCCGTTGGTCATGCCGGTGACCCAATGGCCGGAATGCTCCATGTAGAGCGCCGCGCCGCCGCCGAGGGCGGCCAGGGCGGCGAACAGGGCCAGGAGCACCCAATAGCCGGGACGCTTTTCGTTGACCGCGCGGTAGACGAAGCGGCGGGTGTCGGTGCGGGCCATGGCGTGTCTCTCCCCCTCAGATACCCTGGTAGCGCACGCCGGGGTTGGTCCCCAGGTCGGCGCGGATGGCGCTGGAGGCGACGGCCTTCAGGCGCCGGGCGATGGCGCTGTCCGGATCGTTCAGGTCGCCGACCAGGATGGCGCCGGTCGGGCAGGCCTCGGCGCAGGCGGTGTCGCGCCCGGCGTCCAGGCGATGGGCGCAGAGCGTGCAGCTTTCCACGCAGCCTTTGCCGCGTGGGTTCCAGGGCTTCTGATCCTCGGCCACCTCATGGGCGAAGGAGCGCGCCTTGTAGGGGCAGGCCATCATGCAATAGCGGCAGCCGATGCAGCGGTGGCGGTCGACCATGACGATGCCGTCGGCCCGCTTGAAGCTGGCCGTGGTCGGGCAGACGTCGACGCAGGGCGGGTTCTCGCAGTGCTGGCACATGACCGGAAGCTGTTGGCTGTGGCCGGTGTCCGGGTTCTTCACGGTGACGACGCGCACATATTGGGGGTCGGTCTCGGAGCGGCCATGGTCGGGCAGGCCCATTTCCGTGTTGCAGGCCGACACGCAGCGGTCGCAGCCCGGTTGGCATTTGGTGGCGTCGATCAACATGCCCCAGCGTACCGTGGCCTCGGCGGGCGTGCCCGGCGGCCGGGCCTGGGCCGGGGTCGGCGCGATCAGGGTCAGGCCGGGCGCCACGGCGATGCCGCCGAGGGCGGCGGCGGCCCCGCCCAGGACGGCGCGACGGCTGGTCGCCCGCGTGGTGTCTTCGGTCATGGGGGTCTCGGTCGGGTTGGTCGTCATGGTCGGCCCTCCCTAGCGCGCGGCCTGATGGCCGGTGCCCTGGGGCACCGAGGAATGACATTGCCAGCAGTCGGGCTCGACGGCGGCGTAGTCATGGCAGGCGACGCAGAAATGGCGGCTGTCGTCGGCGGAAACGGGGCGCCCGGTCGAGGCGTCGCGCACCGCGTGGCAGGTCAGGCATTCCTGAAGCTGGCTGTCGGTGCCGCGCACGCCCCGGCGCAGGGTGTCGTCCCGCTGGTGCTTGAGCAGGTCCATATGGGTTCGCCGCATGACCTCGGGGTCCTTGACGCAGGTGGTGCCCGGCGCGGCCTTGGGGATCATCGGAAACAGTCCTTCGGCCCTGGCGGTGGTGCCCCCGGCCGTCCCGATCAGGACGGCCAGGGCGGCCAGGGCCGCCAGGACGGCGATGCGCGGCGCGCGGTGGACACGGACGGCGGTCATGACCTCTCTCCCGGAGCGACGGGGGGACAAGCGGCGTGGAGGGCGCCGGGCGGGGACTAGTCCTCGCCCAGGCCCATGTGGATGTAGCCCGTCGGGCAGACGTCGTGGCAGATGTGGCAGCCGATGCAGCGGCCATAGTCGGTGTCCACGTAGCGTCCCACGGCGCGCTCGCTCTTCTTGACGCGATGGACGGCGTCCTGCGGGCAGAAGACGACGCAGTTGTCGCATTCGAAGCACAGGCCGCAGGACATGCACCGCTTGGCCTCGGCGACGGCCTCGTCCTCGGGCAGGGCCTTCAGGCGTTCGTCGAAGTTGCCGATCACCGCGTCGGCGTCGATGTGCACCTCTTGCCGCAGCATGCGCGGCGTGAAGGGGAAGTGGCCCAGGAACAGTTCCTCGTGGGTGATGATCTCGTGGGCCGAGCGGTCTTCGTAGTTGTGGACGGCGAACTTGGCCTCCGACGTGCCGCGCACCTGCTCCTTGCCGTAGGGTTCGGGGTCCAGGCCGGACTGGTGGAGCATGTCCAGCAGGTTCCAGTGATGGACGTCGACCTTCGGGCGCTTGGTGTCGGGGTGGCCGTCGAGCATGTGGTCGATGCTGTCGGCGGCGATGCGGGCATGGCCGATGGCCGTCGTCAGCAGGTGCGGGCGGACCACGTCGCCGCCGACGAAGTGTCCCTTATGGCCGGGCACGGCGTAGGTCTTGTCGGCGTTGATGAAGCCGTGGCCGTTGTCGAGACCTTCCAGGCCGCTCAGGTCGCCCTTCTGGCCGATGGCCGAGACGATCAGGTCGGCCTCGATGACGAATTCGGTGCCCGGGCGCGGCACCGGGCGCATGCCGTCCATGTCGCACTGGCACATCTTCAGGGCGGTGGCGCGGCCCTCGGCGTTCTTGATGACCTCCAGGGGCATGACGCCGCCCTTGATGTCGACGCCTTCATGGCGGGCGTCCATGACCTCGCGCTCGGCGGCGGTCATCTGCTCGACCGGGAAGAGGGAGGTCAGGGTGGTCAGGCAGCCCGACCGCTTGGCCGAGGAGGCGACGTCGTGGGCGGTATGGCCCCAGACCACGTTCTCGGCGCTTTCGTTGGGCTTGGCCTCGGTGATGTGGCCGAGGCGGCGGGCCACCGAGGCGACGTCGATGGAGGTGTCGCCGCCGCCGATGACGACGATGCGCTGGTTGACGTGGCGCAGGCGGCCTTCATTGAAGGCGCGCAGGAAATCGACGCCGGAGATGCAGTTGGGGGCGTCCCAGCCAGGGACCGGCACGCCCTTGCCCGCCTGGGTGCCGATGCCCCAGAAGACGGCGTCGAAGTCCTTCTCCACCGCCTCCAACGCGACGTCCTCGCCGACGCGGACGGAGCACTTCACGGTGATGCCGCCCATGTCCAGGATGCGCTGGATCTCGGCGTCCAGGACATCGCGCGGCACGCGATAGCCGGGGATGCCGTAGCGCATCCAGCCGCCGAGTTGCGGCGCCGACTCGAAAATCGTGATCCGGTGGCCCTTGCGGCGCAACTGATAGGCCGCCGCCAGTCCGGCGGGGCCGCCGCCGATGACGGCGACGGACTTGCCGCTTTCGGCCTCCGGCGCGGCGAAGGTCAGCTTGTGCTCGATGGCCCAGTCGCCGACGTGATGCTCGACGGCGTTGATGCCGACGAAGTCCTCGACCTGATTGCGGTTGCAGCCGTCCTGGCAGGGCGCCGGGCAGACGCGGCCCATCACCGCCGGGAAGGGATTGGCCTCGGCCATGCGGTGGAAGGCGTATTCCTGCCACGCCATGGGCTGGCCGTCGGGACCGGCGGGCGGCTTGTCGATGCCGCGCGCGATCTGCAACCAGCCGCGGATGTCATGGCCCGAGGGGCAGGACCCCTGGCACGGCGGGGTGCGGTGGATGTAGGTCGGGCACTTGTGGGACCAGCCGGCGTTGAAGATCTGCTCGGTCCACATCTTCCACTCGGTATCGCCGTCCTTGTAACGGCGCCAGGTGAGGGCCTTGCTCTCCCGGCCCGGGGCTTGGGTCTTGGCTTCGCTGGCCATGGTGGTCGTCTCCCTGTCAACTCGCGGTCGGGGCTTGCGCCCTCGTTAGGTCTTGTTGGTGCCCAGTTGGATGGCGTTGGACACCAACTGGTGGACCGAAACGATCATCTCCATGTCCATGCCGTAGTAGGGCAGGACCTTGGTGAACTGGCTTTTGCAGATGGCGCAGATGGCCGCCATGTGGGTGACGCCCTCGGTCTCGACGACCTGCTTGAGGGCGTTCATGCGGGGCATGGCGCCCTTGACGCGGATTTCCATCAGGTCGTCGGTGAGCAGGCCGCCGCCGCCGCCGCAACAGAAGGTCTTTTCGCCGATGGTGTCCTGGTTCATGTCCACGAACTTGGGCACGCTGGCCTTGATGACCTCGCGCGGGATGACGAACTGGCCGCCCGGAAAGTCGCCCATGCGGCTGGCGCGGGCCACGTTGCAGCTGTCGTGGAAGGTCAGGACCATGCCGGTGTTGGCGTCCTTGTCCAGGCGGATGCCGCCGTTCCGGATGGCGCCGTGGGTCACTTCCAGGATGTGCTGCGGGACCGGATAGCGCGGGTCCAGGAAGTCCCAAGGACCGGCATAGGTGTTGAGGAACGAATAGGCGACGCGCCAGGCGTGGCCGCATTCGCCGAAGACGATGCGCTTGACGCCCAGGTCCAGGGCCGCCTTGCGGATGCGGTTGGAAATCTTGTGCATCTGTTCGTAGGAGCCGATGAACATGCCGAAGTTGGCCGCTTCCGAGGCGTAGGAGGACAGCGTCCAGGAGATGCCCAACTGGTGGAACACCTTGGCGTAGCCGATCAGGCCGTCGACATGCGGTTCGGCGAAGAAGTCCGCCGACGGGGTGATCAGCAGGACCTCGGCCCCTTCCACGTCGACCGGGAACTTCACGTCGTGGCCGGTGTCTTCCAGGACGTCCTCTTCCAGACCTTCCAGGGTGTCGGCCAGCGCCGGTTCCGGAAGGCCCAGGTTGTTGCCGATCTTATGGACCTTGGAGATGATCTCGTTGCAGTACTTCTGGCCGACGCCGATGTGGTCCATGACCTCGCGCGCGGCCATGGAGATTTCCGCCGTGTCGATGCCGTAGGGGCAGAAGACGCTGCACCGGCGGCACTGGCTGCACTGGTGGAAGTAGCTGTACCACTCGTCCAGGACCTCTTGCGTCAGCTCGCGGGCGCCGACCAGTCCGCCGAACAGCTTCCCGGCGGGGGTGAAATAGCGGCGGTAGACGGAGCGGAACAGGTCCTGGCGGGCGACGGGCATGTTCTTGGGGTCGCCGGTGCCCAGGAAATAGTGGCACTTGTCGGCGCAGGAGCCGCACTTGACGCAGGAGTCCAGATAGACGCCCAGCGAGCGGTACTTGCCCAGCAGGTCGCCCATCTTGTCGATGGCCTTTTCCTGCCAGTCGTCCACCAGTTCGCCGGGGAAGCCGAGCGGCTCGTTGTGCTCCGGCTTGGCGACGAAGGGCTTGGAATGCGCCATGGCGTCGGGCGTCTGGGCCGGTTCGCGGGGAACGTCCCAGTCCAGGTCCAGCGTCGGCGTCTCGAATTTGGCGGCCATGGAACGGTCCTTCTCACATGTACTCGGCGTCGCGCTTGGCATCCAGGGGAGCGGCCCAGGGCGCCAGATGGCGGCGCTCCCGCGGGTCGTCGGCCTGGTTGCGGGTCGGGCTGAAGAAAATGCCCGGCGCGTGCAGAAGCTTGGAGAACGGGAAGACGATCATCAGCGCGGCGACCAGCCCCAGGTGCAGGAGCAGCGGAGCGTCCGCGGGCAGCGGCTGAGGGCTGAGGCGCGACAGGCCGAGGAAGAAGCCCTTCACGGCGATGATGTCGGTATGGGCGACGAACTTCATGCCCAGCCCGGTGACGCCGATGCCGATCAGAAGGAGCAGCATCAGGATGTCCGACGGACCGGTGATGTAGCGCACGCGGGCGATCAGGAAGCGCCGCGCCAGCAGGGCCAGCAACCCCAGCACCATGGCGATGCCGCCGTAGACGCCGAAGGGCTGGAGCAGAACCAGCGGCAGAGGCACGTCGGCGATGAAATAGCGCAGGTGCCGCAGGACCACCAGCAGCAGGCCCAGATGAAAGGCGACGGCGAAGATCCACAGCAGCTTGTCCGACTTGAACAGGCTTTCGAACAGGGCCACCTCGCG
>CAZFRK010000012.1:0-19324 GCA_964521375.1 uncultured Rhodobacterales bacterium | reverse complement strand
GCCGATGACTTCCGACAGGCCGTAGATGTCGATGGCGTCGATACCCAGGCGCTCTTCCATCTCCAGGCGCATGTCGTTGGTCCAGGGTTCGGCGCCGAAGATGCCGATCTTCAGCGAGGAATCCTTCGGGTTCATGCCCTGGCGTTCCATCTCGTCGGCGATGACGAGCATGTAGGACGGCGTCACCATGATGACGTCGGGCTCGAAGTCCTTGATCAACTGGACCTGCTTTTCGGTCTGGCCGCCGGACATGGGGATGACCGTCGCGCCCAGGGCCTCGGCTCCGTAGTGGGCGCCCAGGCCGCCGGTGAACAGGCCGTAGCCGTAGGAGACGTGGATCTTCTGGTTGCGGCGGCCACCGGCGGCCCGGATGGACCGCGCGACGACCCGCGCCCACATGTTGATGTCCTGCTGGGTGTAGCCGACCACGGTCGGCTTGCCCGTGGTGCCCGAGGAGGCGTGAATGCGCACCACCTCGGACATGGGGACGGCGAAGGAGCCGTAGGGGTAGGTGTCGCGCAGATCCTGCTTCGTGGTGAAGGGGAACTTGCCAAGGTCCTTGAGGTCCTGGAAGTCGCGCGGATGGATGCCGATGTCGTCGCACTTGGCCTTGAAGTGCGGCACGTTTTCATAGGTGTGGCGCAGCGACCACTTCATGCGGCGGGTCTGGATGGCGGTGATTTCGTCGCGGCTGGCGATCTCGATCGGGTCCAGCTCATGCTCCAGGGGACGTTTGGTGATATCCATCTTCGTCCCCTCCGCGTCGGTCTTCAGCATGTTCATGGTGAGAGGTCCTAACTGCCTGTCTTTAAGTCGTTTCCCGTGGGGTGCCCCTTGTGGCGGGGTCGCGTTCTTGGCCGGTCAGCCTAAACCCTTTCAATGACCATGGCTATTCCCTGGCCGACGCCGATGCACATGGTGCAAAGCGCGTAGCGGCCTTGGCGAACTTCCAGTTCATTGAGGGCGGTGGTGACCAGGCGGGCGCCGCTCATGCCGAGCGGGTGGCCCAGTGAAATGGCGCCGCCGTTGGGGTTCACGTGGGCCGCGTCGTCGGGCAGGCCGAGGTCGCGCAGCACCGCCAGACCCTGGCTGGCGAAGGCTTCGTTCAGTTCGATGATGTCGATCTGGTCGAGGGTCAGTCCGGCCTTGGCCAGAACCTTTTTCGACGCCGGAGCCGGGCCGAAGCCCATGATGCGGGGCGGCACGCCCGCCGTCGCCATGGCGACGACGCGGGCGCGCGGGGTCAGGCCATGACGCTTGGCGGCGTCCTCCGAGGCGACCAGAAGCGCGGCGGCGCCGTCGTTGACGCCCGACGCGTTTCCGGCGGTCACCGATCCGTTGTCGCGGAACGGCGTCGGCAGCTTCGCCAGCGCCTCCAGGGTGGTTTCCGGGCGCGGGTGTTCGTCGGTGTCGACCACCTTCGGATCGCCCTTGCGCTGGGGGATGACCACCGGCACGATTTCGCGATCGAAGCGTCCGGCGTCCATGGCCGCCTTGGTCCGCTGCTGGGAGCGGTAGGCGAAGGCGTCCTGATCCTGGCGCGAGACGTTGAAGTCCTCGGCCACGTTTTCCGCCGTTTCCGGCATGCTGTCGATGCCGAACTGGCTTTTCATCATCTTGTTGACGAAGCGCCAGCCGATGGTCGTGTCGTAGACGGCGTTGGCGCGCGAAAAGGCGCTTTCGGCCTTGGGCATGACGAAGGGCGCGCGCGACATGCTTTCGACGCCGCCCGCGATCCACAGGTCGGTTTCGCCCGCCTTGATGGCGCGCGCGGCCATGCCGACGGCGTCCATGCCCGAACCGCACAGCCGGTTGACGGTGGTGCCCGGAACCTCGGTCGGCAGACCGGCCAGCAGGGTCGCCATGCGGGCGACGTTGCGGTTGTCCTCGCCCGCCTGATTGGCGCAGCCGAGAACGCAGTCGTCCACCGCCGCCCAATCGACGCCCGGATTGCGCTCCATGAGCGCCTTCAGCGGAACCGTCGCAAGATCGTCGGCGCGCACCGAGGCCAGGGCGCCGCCGTAGCGAGCGATGGGGGTGCGGATGGCATCACAGATAAAGGCGTCGGACATCTTACTTGCTGGCCTCCGGAAGGAACTGCGGATCGTCGGATACGTGGCCCTGAAGGCGGCGGGAGTTGCCGCGGAAGAGGGCGATGACCGTGCCATCCTGGTTGGTGACGGTGACGTCGGTGATGCCGTTGCGGCCCTTCAACCAGCTTTCGCGGCCTTCCGCCGTCAGGACGTCGCCGAGCTTCCCGGCGGCGCAGAAGGTGATCTGGCAGCCCTGTGCCACGGTCACGAGGTTGTGGGAGTTGCAGGCATAGGCGAAGCAGGTGTCGGCCAAGGTGAAACACAGGCCGCCATGCAGGATGTCGTGCCCGTTCACCATGTCCTTGGTGACGGTCATGGTCGCCTTGGCGCGCCCCGGCCCGATCTCGACGATCTCGATGCCGTGGGCCTTGGCGGCGTGATCGCGCTCGAACATGGCGCTTCGGCTGGCTTCGGCGATGCGTTGCAGGCGCACCTGCTCCATGGTCGGGTTTTCGGGGGTCATCGGGGCCTCAGGCATGGAGGAAACTCCGTCCGCCGAGAACCTTCCGCCGCAGCAGGCTGGACGGACGGTAGCGGTCCTCGTGATAGGTTTCGAAAAGGTTTTCCAGGATGTCCAATACCGTCTCCAGACCGATGTCCTCGGCCCAGGCCAGCGGTCCCTTGGGGTAGTTGACGCCCTTGGTCATGGCGGTGTCGACGTCCGCCGCCGCGGCGACCCCCTGGAGGACGGCGTCGGCGGCCTCGTTGGCCAGCATGGCGATGGTGCGGGTGACGATCAGGCCCGGAACGTCGTCGATGACCGACACCGCGAAGCCAAGCGCCTGGAAGAACCCGGTCGCCACCTCGACGGCCTTCGGAGAGGCCTGATCGGCGGCGGCGATGGCGATGCGGGCGGCGGTGTCGTAATCCAGCGCCATGTCGTAGACCACGACGTCCGTCAGGGCCATGTCGGCGGCGGTTTCGGTGGCCGACCGTCCGTCGCTCGGCAGCAGGGTCACGCCGTCGACGATGATCTCGCCGGTGTCGTCGTCCTCGCGGGTGACGGACAGGCCCTTGGCGGCGATGCGTCCGTCCAGGGGCGTGGCGCCGCGCACGACGATGTCGCCGGGAGGCGGGCAGGCGGCGGCGGTCGCCGGAACGGGCGGTTCGGCTCCCTCGGCGTAGTCATGGAAGCCGCGCCCGCTCTTGCGACCGAGCCACCCGGCGTCGACCAGATCTTTCTGGGCGAGGGCGGGCAGGAACCGCTTGTCGTTGTAATAGAGCGCGAAGACGGAGCTGGTCACGGCGTAGTTCACGTCGTTGCCGATGAGGTCCATCAGCTCGAACGGCCCCATGCGGAAGCCGCCGCACTCGCGGGCGCAGGCGTCGATGGTCGCCACGTCGGCGCCTTGTTCCTCCAGGACGCGCAGGCCCTCGGCGTAGAAGGGGCGGGCGACGCGGTTGACGATGAAGCCGGGCGTCGACTTGGCGTGCACCGGCGCCTTGCCCCAGGCGGCGGCGGTGGCGTAGGTGGTGGCGGCGACGTCCGGCGCCGTGGCGATGCCCGAAATGACCTCCACCAACGCCATCAGCGGCGCCGGATTGAAGAAGTGCATGCCGACCAGATTGCGCGGACGGCGGAGCGCCGCGCCGATGGCCGTCAACGACAGGCTGGAGGTGTTCGAGGCCAGGATGGTGTCGTCGCCGCAGACCTCTTCGACCTGCGTGAAGACGCTCTGTTTGACGTCCAGGCGCTCGACGATGGCTTCGATCACCAGCTTCGCGGGGGCGAGGTCGGCGATGGTCGCGGCGCAGGTGACGCGGCCGAGCAGGGCGTCCAGGTCCGCCTGGGTCATCTTGCCCTTGGCGACCCGCTTGCCGAGGACCTTGGCGATCCCGGCCTTTCCGGCCTCGGCGGCGCCGTCGGCGGCGTCGAACAAAAGAACCGGATGCCCGGCCTGGGCCGCCACCTGGGCGATGCCCGCGCCCATGGTTCCGGCGCCGATGACCGCGACGGGCGCGGTCGTGGGAAGTGCGGTGCTCATGACGATCCTACCGGCCCTTGAAGGTGGGCTTGCGCTTTTCCATGAAGGCGGCGACGCCCTCCTGGTAGTCCTCGGTCTCACCGGCCAGGGTCTGCAGGTCGCGTTCCAGATCCAACTGGTCGTCCAGCGTATTGGTCCAGGTGTCGCGCAAGGCCCGCTTGATCAGCGCCAGTCCCTTGGTCGGCTGGGTGGCGAGGTGGGCCGCCATGGCGTTGGCCTCGGCCATCAGGGCGTCGTCCTCGACGGTCTTGTAGATCATGCCCCAGGCTTCGGCCTGCTCGGCGGGGACCTTGTCGCCCAGCATCATGAGCGCGGTGGCGCGGGCCTGACCGACCAGACGCGGCAGCGTCCAGGTGCCGCCGCTGTCGGGGACCAGACCGATCTTGCAGAACGCCTGAATGAAGCTGGCCGACTTGGCGGCGATCACGATGTCGCAGGCGAACGCCAAGTTGGCCCCGGCGCCCGCGGCGACGCCGTTGACGGCGCAGATGACCGGCATTTCCAAGGCCTGAAGGGCGCGCACCAGCGGGTTGTACCGCTTTTCCAGGCTTTCCCCCAGGTTCGGGGCGGTGTCCGAAGAAGCCACGGCCCGGTCGCCCAGGTCCTGCCCGGCGCAGAAGCCGCGCCCGGCGCCGGTCAACAGAAGGCAGCGCACGGAGACGTCCTTCTTCACCGCCTTGATGGCGTCGGCCAGTTCGCCATGCATCTGAACCGTGAAGCTGTTCAGCTTGTCGGGGCGGTTCAGGGTGATGGTGGCGACCCCGTCGGCGACGGCGTAGGTGATGGTTTCGTAGCTCATGGTTCTGGCCTCGACGAAGAGAGAAGAGGGGACCTTAGCGGCCCTTGAAGTCGGGTGCGCGTTTTTCCAGGAAGGCGGCGACGCCCTCGCGCTTGTCCTCGGTCGCGAACAGCTGGCAGAAGGCCCGGCGTTCCATGTGCAAGGCCTGCTCCAGACCGACCTCGAAGCTTTTCAGCACCGCTTCCTTCGCCATGCGCACGGCGAGTGGCGGCTTGGCGGCGATCTGGGAGGCGATCTCTGTCGCCCGGGCGATGGTCAGTTCCGGCTGCGTGACCTCGCTGACCAGACCCTGGGCCAGGGCCGTCCGGGCATCCAGGAAGGCGCCGGTCAGGGCCAGCTTCATGGCGTTGGACTTGCCCACCGCCAGGGTCAGGCGCTGGGTGCCTCCGGCGCCGGGAATGATGCCCAGGTTGACCTCCGGCTGGCCGAACAGCGCCGTTTCTCCGGCGATCAGGATGTCGGCGTGCATGGCGAGTTCGTTGCCGCCGCCGAGGGAAAATCCGTTGATCGCCGCGACGATGGGCTTGGGGAACTTGCGGATGGTTTCCCACTGGCGGGGTCGCGGGTCGGTCAGGATGGAGGTCGCGTCATGGGCCGCCAACTCGTTGATGTCGGCCCCGGCCGCGAAGACCGTCGGCCCGCCCGTCAGGACCACGGCGCGAACGCCGTCGTCGTTGGCCGCCCTGGTCAGGACCCCGGCGATCTCGCTCAGGGTCTGGGTGCGCAGGGCGTTGCGGGCCTTGGGGCGGTCGATGGTGACGCGCAGCACCCACGGCGCGACGGTCTCGGCGCGGATGTCCTCGCCCAGAAGATAGACGCTGTCGGTGGTCGGCCGCGTGTCCGCGGTCATGGTGTTTCCTCCTACAGGCAGGGTCCCGGCGGGCGATGCTTGCCGCACGTCTGAACTCCCGAGGGAGCCGCCGATGACGTTCTGATACAGAAAAGTGGCATCAGTCCGTAATTTTGTAAACCGTATATATTGGTGGGTTTTTCACCCGACCAAACCAAGCGGGTTCGCGTCCCTTGGGCACCGAAACGAACGGGGCGCCCGAAGGCGCCCCGTTGTCGCATGTCGGTCGGTCCGGGAGCGGGCGATCCGGGATCGAGTCGTCCTCGGCTTGCCCCGCGGTCCCAGCGTCAGGCCGGGATGGGCGGCGTCTTCAGGCCCAGGGCGTCGAGCTTGCCCGACACCACGCCGACCCAGCGGTTCAGCATTTCACCCGACCCATGCTTGCGCAGGCCGTACTTGATGTAATTGCCGCCGTGCGCCGAATCGTGCTTGCCGAAGGTCTGGGCGACGCGGGGGAACCAATAGTCGACGTAGGTCTGCGCCTTGGCCCGGTCGTGGCTCCGCTCCAGGGCCTCGCGCAGGCCGGTCTCGCCGTATCCGGCGTGGCGCTGCTCGTTGGCGGCGATGTCGCCCATCACCTCGGCCAGCGGCGTGTAGGAGGTCTCGGTCAGTTCCGCCAGCTGGACGGCGGACGCCGTGCCCATGAGCATGTTCATGGTGATGGCGTCCATCCAGCCTTCCAGCGGATAGTGGAAGACGTTGAGACGCTTGTCGCTGCTCACCCGGCGCATGCCCAGGTCCAGTTCGCGGTCAAGGCGGGACCACCAGCAGTGGCTGCGCACGTAAAGCTCGGGGCTGACCCCGAAGGCTTCCATGATCGCCAGACCCTTTGCCGCGTGGGCGTACTTCTCGCTGACGACGCGGGCCGCGATGGACCGCTCCTTCAGGCCGGGGGCGCTGTTGATGAAGGGGACGAAGCCCGCCGCGCCGGCCAGCTCGGAGTCCACGAAGACGGCCATCAGCCGCATCAATTCCCCGCGGTAGCCCGGCGAGAGGTCGTCGCCCGCCGCGAAGGACCCACCGTTGCGCACGTGCTCTATGACCTCGGAGTCCGTCCTTGGCATTCTTGTCGCCTCCTTGGAACGCTTTGTTGATTGCGAAGGGATACAAAAATAGACAGCTTTAAAGGAATTTGGTATCAGAAAAATCCGACCGATGCGAGGGGGTTGTCGAGGCCGCGGCGACAAGCGGCGCGATGAACCCCCGGTGACGCGCCCGGTTCCTGACCATAACCAAGAATCAACCGCCAGAGGGGTTGGACGTTCCATGAGCAAGATCCTGATAATCGTCGGCACCGAATCCGGCAACGCCCAGATGGTCGGCGAAACCCTGGCGGACGAATTCAATGCCCAGGGGCATGAGGCCGAGGTGTCGATGGAGGCCGAAAGCCTGGACGACCTGGATCTGGCCAATCAGGAAACCGTTCTGGTGATCACCTCCACCCACGGGCTCGGCGAACTGCCCGACAACATCATTCCCCTGCACGACGCCCTGGAGGCGGAGCAGCCCGACCTCTCCCACCTCAAGTACGGCGTCATCGCGCTGGGAGACCAGACCTATTCCGACACCTTCTGCCAGGCCGGAAAGATCATGGACAAGCTGTTCGCCGCGCGCGGCGCCCACAAGGTGGGCGACCGCCTGGAAATCGACGCCTGCACCCAGCCGCTGCCCGACGAGGACGCGCTGGACTGGTCCAAGGAATGGCTCGCCATGCTGGCATAAGTCCGGAGCCCGCCCCAAGTCGGGACCAAGCCCGGCCCAACGAATATCCCCCAGAGGAGACGACCTTATGAGCACCGTTGCCGACCAGTTGGTCGAAAAACATATGCCCACGCTGTCCAAGGCCATCGAGGCGGCGAAGACCCGCGGCTACTGGTCCGCCTATCCGGAAATGCCGTCGGGCAAGATCTACGGAGAGACGGCCAAGGACGATGGCGAGGCCGCCTTCAAGGGCTATCTGAACAAGCCGTTCGAAATCGACGTTCCCGGCGCCTCCGGCACGGTCGGCGCGGAAAAGAGCCCCTACGGCTTCGACCTGGGCGTGACCTATCCCAAGCCGGATCTGGATGCGGTCCTGGCCGCCGCCTCCGCCGCCAAGGCCTCCTGGCGCAAGGCGACCCCGGATCAGCGCGCCGCCGTCTGCCTGGAGATCCTGGAGCGTCTGAACAAGCGCATCTTCGAAGTCTGCTTCTCGGTCATGCACACCACCGGGCAGGCCTATATGATGGCCTTCCAGGCCGGTGGCGCCCATGCCCAGGATCGCGGGCTGGAAGCCGTCACCTACGGCTACCGCGCCCAGATGGATGTCCCGGCGGGCGAGACCGTGTGGGAAAAGCCGCAGGGCAAGAACCCGCCGCTGACCCTGACGAAGAAGTGGTACGCCAATCCGCGCGGTGTCGCCGTGATGATCGGCTGCGCGACCTTCCCGACCTGGAATGGCTATCCGGGCCTGTTCGCCAGCCTGGTGACCGGCAACCCGGTCGTCGTCAAGCCGCACCCGCAGGCCATCCTGCCGCTGGCGGTCACTGTGAAGATCGCCCGCGAGGTTCTGAGCGAGGCCGGGTTCGATCCCAACGCCGTCATCCTGGCCGCCGACAGCGCCGAGGCGCCGATCGCCAAGGATCTGTGCGCCCGCCCCGAGGTGAAGCTGATCGACTTCACCGGCTCGACCGCCTTCGGCACGTGGCTGGAAGAGAACTGCAAGCAGGCCCAGGTCTTCACCGAAAAGGCCGGCGTCAACTTCGTGGTCATCGAGTCCACCGATGACTTCAAGGGCATGGTCCGCAACATGGCCTTCACCTTGTCCCTCTATACGGGACAGATGTGCACCACGACGCAGAACATCTTCGTGCCCAAGGGCGGCATCGAGACCGACCAGGGTCACAAGTCCTTCGACGAGGTCGCCGAGGCCCTGGCCCAGGGCGTGGACAAGTTCCTGAGCGATCCGGCGCGCGCCGTGGAAGTTCTGGGCAGCGTCCAGAACGCCGGTATTCCGGGCCGCGTCGCCGAGGCTCAGGGCTGGGGCGAGGTGGTCCTGGAGTCCAAGACCATCGACCATCCCTATTTCAAGGGCGCCAACGTCCACACCCCGGCCATGATCAAGCTGTCGAAGGCCGACCGGGCGCGCTACACCGCCGAATGCTTCGGCCCGGTGAGCTTCGTCATCGCCTGCGAGGATGGCGACGATTGCATCGCGACCGCCCGTGAGACCGCCATGGCCCACGGCGCCATCACCGCCGGTCTCTATTCGACCAGCGCCGACGTTCAGGACAAGATGATCGACGCCTGCCTGGACGCGCACGTGGCCCTGTCCATGAACCTGAACGGTGGCGTCTTCGTCAATCAGACGGCGGCCTTTTCCGATTTCCACGCCACCGGCGGCAACCCGGCGGCCAACGCCGCCCTGGTGGACTTGGCCTTCGTCGCCAGCCGCTTCACTTTCGTCGGCGTGCGCTGGTAGTCTTTGCACCATAGAGACACCGAGGCACAGAAGGGGCGTGCCCGCCGATACGGTGGCGCGCCCTTTCCATGTCTGCTACCCCGAAACGCGCTCTGCGCGCGAAGCAATTAAGAAAACGCCTCGGGCGGCGCCGTTCGCATGGATCCCTCCGTGCCTTGGTGTCTCCGTGGTTCCCCAACAAACGGAGGAAACGCATGCCTTTTTACGCCATCGACGGCGTCAAGCCGGTGGTCGACCCGACGGCCTATGTCCATCCGACCGCCATCCTGATCGGCGACGTTCATGTCGGACCCGGCGTCTATGTCGGCCCGTCGGCCAGTCTGCGCGGCGACTTCGGGCGCCTGATCCTGGAACAGGGCGCCAACATCCAGGACAACTGCACCATGCACGGCTTTCCGGGCACCGAAACGGTGATCGAGAAGGACGGCCACATCGGTCATGGCGCGGTGATCCACGGCGCGGTCATCAAGCGCGGGGCGCTGGTCGGCATGAACTCGGTGGTCATGGACGGCGCCGTCATCGGCGAGGAAAGCATCGTCGCGGCCATGTGCTTCGTAAAGGCGGGCTTCGCCGGGGAACCGCGCTCCCTCATCGCCGGTATTCCCGGAAAGGTCATGCGTCAGGTGACCGACGAGGAATACGCCTGGAAGATGGACGGCACGCGCACCTACCAGGATCTGACCCTGCGGTCGGCGCGTGGCATGGTGGAATGCGCGCCCCTCACCGAGGCCGAGGACAACCGCCCGCGGGTCGAGGCCGGGGACGCCAAGCCCCTCTATCAGAGCAAGGGCTGAGGGACGCGCCGCCGCGCCTTCGGTCCGCGAAGGGCGGCGGGGTCGTCAGCCGAGGTCGATGCCCTGTCCGATCTCCAGGCCCTGGAACCAGTCGAAGAACTGGTGGGCCTCGGGTTCCTTCAGGATCAGGCCGTGCTGCGGCGCCATCATCGTCAGCGGCAGGTTCCGCACGCGGCGCAGCCAGGCGTCGCGGGCCGGGACCGACCCCATCCAGCGGCGGTGGAAGCCTTCCAGGCGATGGGCGTTGCGCGGGAAGTCGTCCAGGTAGAGTTCGTCGCCCTTGACGGGAACACAGGCGCCGATGTCGCCGGTGAAAAGGATGCGGCTGGTCGGGTCCCAGACCGAATAGTTTCCGGGCGAATGAAGGAAATGCGCGGGGACGAGGCGCAGGGCATGCCCCTTGATCGTGATGTCCCCGCCTTCGTCCTTGATCGGCGTCAGCTTGGCCGCGTGATCGTAATGGGCCACGAAGCCGGTCCACATCCAGGAGATGTGAATCTTCACGTCGGGGCGGCACACCTGCCGCCAGACGGCGAGGCCCGACGCCACGTCGGGGTCCTGGTGACTGAAGACGATGTGGCGGATGTCGTGCAGCGGGAACTGCTCGGTCGCCGCCGCCATCATGGAGGGAAAGGCCTCCAGGCCGCCGGGATCGAGAAGCACCACCTCGTCCTCCACCTGGATGGCGAACTGGTTGGTGTCGATCATGTTGTCGGCCCGCTCGGGGTCACGCCCGAACATCAGGAAGCGATGGCGTCCATCGTTGAACAGGGTGTGGCACTTCATCAGGCGGCTCTCCGCATCTGGCCCGAACAGGCCCGGCTGAAATTGGTGAGGGTGCGGCAGCTTTCAAGGCCGCGCTCGACGTGCTGGTTGGCGTCGCGGGCCTGTCTGCTCAACACCTCGACCAGATCCTTCATGGCCTTGGCGACGGTGGTGAATTCCTTTTCGTGGGCCGGGGCGGCGGTGGCCAGGATGCTCATGGAGCTGGCGATGGCGCCGCTCTGCCGGACCAGACTGTCCAGCGCCTGGGCCAGCGACCGTAGTTCCTGGCCTCCGGCGATCAGGCCGTTGATTTCATCGAGGATCTCCTCGGCGCGCGTTTCCTGCGCCATGCGCAGGGCGGCCAGTCCGGAGTCCGCGTAAGCCGCCCCCGACGCCTGGACCCGGGCCGCCGTGCGGGAAAACCGCGCCAGCCGCGGCAGGCCGCGCAGTGCCAGCGCGCCGAACCGATAGCTGCGGTAGCGGGCGCGGTTCATGCGGTCGGTGATGGCGATCAGCTGCGAGACGATGCCGCGCGTGTTCTGGGTGGCGACGCGGATGGGGGCGGCGGACGTCCCTGCCCGACCCGCCGCCAATTCTGCGTTCAGGGACAGGATGCGTATCTCTTCCACCATTTGGGGCAGGATGCCGAGGCAGAAGAAGGCCGACTGAAAATCGAGCAGGGCCGCGCGCACGTGGTCCCGTGCCGCGAGGACCGAGTCGACGCCGAAACGGCACACGTCTTGTGAGGTGTCCTGGGCCACGTTCGCCTCCCCGGAATTGTTTCCGGCAGTATCCGTGGCAAACGTATGACTGCATATGGTCCAGATGGACCGGATGGTTCGCAGGAACCATGGCGCCTCGCGACGTGGAACTCGCGAGCCGGGCCTCGCCGGAGACGGCGTCAGTCCTGCTCCAGCTCTTCCCGGAGCATCTCGATCTCCAGCCATTCTTCCTCGGCGGCCGCAAGGTCCGCCTGCTTGGCCTGCAAGGCGTCGGTGGCCTTCTGGAACCCGGTCGGATCGCGGGAGAACAGCTCCGGGTCGGCCAAGGTCCTTTCCAGGGCGGCGATCTCCTGCTCCAACCGCTCCATGGTCTTGGGCAGTTGCTCCAGGGCGCGCTGGTGCTTGTAGGACAGCTTGGCGGCCTTGCCCTTGGCCTTGGGCTTGTCGTCCTTGGCCTCGCCGGTCCTGGGGGCGCCCGTCCTGGCCGCCTTGTCGCCCTTGTCGGAGACGGCGGTCTTGGGGCGCTGGCGCTCGTAGTCGGAATAGCCGCCGGGGTATTCGCGCACCACGCCGTCGCCTTCGAAGGCGATGGTGGAGGTGACGACGCGGTCTAGGAAGTCGCGGTCGTGGCTGACCAGCAGCAGGGTGCCCTCGTAGTCGGCCAGCAGTTCCTGCAACAGGTCCAGCGTGTCCATGTCCAGATCGTTGGTCGGTTCGTCCAGGACCAGGAAATTGGACGGGCGGGCCAGGGCCTTGGCCAGCAGCAGGCGGTTGCGTTCGCCGCCGGACAGCGACCCGACGGGGCTGCGGGCCTGCCGCTCGTCGAACAGGAAATCCCGCATGTAGCCGACCACATGCCGCAGGGTGCCGCGCACGTTGATGCTGTCGCCCCCGGTGTCGGCCAGGGTCTCCCAGATGGTCTTGGCGGGATCCAGGGCGGAACGGGTCTGGTCGAGGTAGACCATCTCCAGGTTGGTGCCCAGGCGGATGGACCCGGAGTCGGGCCTCAGTGCCCCGGTGAGCATCTTCAACAGCGTCGACTTGCCCGCCCCGTTGGGGCCGATGATACCGATCTTGTCGCCCCGCAGGATGCGGGTGGAGAAGGGCTGGATGACGGTGCGCGCGCCGTAGGTCTTGGACACGGCCTCGGCCTCGCAGACCAGCTTTCCGGAGGTCGGCCCGGCGTCGGACTCCATCTTTACGCTGCCGGTGCGGGCGATCATCTCGGCGCGCTGCTTGCGCATGTCGTGCAGCGCCCGCAGGCGGCCCATGTTGCGGGTGCGGCGGGCCTTGATGCCCTGGCGGGACCAGACGGTCTCCTGGGCGATCAGCTTGTCGAACTTCGCGGTCTCTACGGCCTCGCGCTCCAGGATGTCCTCGGACCAGTCGTCGAACTTGGCGAAGCCCGCGTCCAGGCGCCGGACCACGCCCCGGTCCAGCCAGAAGGTGACGGTGGTCAGGCGCGACAGGAAGGCGCGGTCGTGCGAGATGACGATGAAACCGCCCCGAAAGGCCAGCAGCTTCTCTTCCAGCCATTGAATGGTCGGCAGGTCCAGGTGGTTGGTCGGTTCGTCCAGCAGCAGGATGTCCGGCTCCGACACCAATAGGCGGGCGATGGCGGCGCGACGCGCCTCGCCGCCGGACAGGGCGGTGGGGGATGCCTGGGGGTCGATCTCGACCTCGGCCAGCAGGATATCGGCGCGATGCAGTTCCCCGGCCTGCTCCGGTCCCAGACCGTCGCAGACGAAGTCGTGGACCGTCGCGAAGCCCTCCAGGCTGGGTTCCTGGGACAGATAGGCCACGCGCACGCCGGGTTGGCTGAAGACCTCGCCGGTTTCCGGCTCGACCAGTCCGGCGATCACCTTGAGCAGCGTCGACTTGCCCGAGCCGTTGCGCCCGACCAGGGAGATGCGGTCGGTGCGCCCGACGGCGCATTCGACGCCCGAGAAGAGCGGGTTGCCGCCGTAGCCGAGGCGGATGTCCTTGAGCGTCAGAAGGGGCGGGGCGGAGGCCAAGAGCGGAACCGGTTTCTGGGGAAAAGGGGTGGGTCGTATGTACGTTGGATCGCCGGGGGATGCCAGGGCAAAAAAAGACGCCACGACATGACCCGCCGAATGCCCCGGAGCCGCCATTTTTCGTCCCAGGAATGCCCGGATTGAACGAAAGGATGGGGATGTGGGCGAAACCGACCGATAGGGACCTGGCTGATGATCGAACTCGCGGGAGGTCTTGTCCTGCTTCTCTGCCTTGGTGTTTTCCTGGTCGGTTTGGTCTGGATTGGAAAGAGGTCCCTGGACTGGGTCCGGACGTCGAGGAGGCATGGAGAGATGAAGGACACCCGGAGCATCAGCGGTCTGGGAAGCGCGTGGACCAGACCGGCTCTGCCGCGCTTCCTCATCGTCGGTGGGCTCGCCCTGGTCATGTTGGTTCCCCTTGGCCTGCTGAATGGCCTGGTCAAGGAGCGGGCCGACCTGCGCCGTCAGGCGGTGGACGGCATCGTTGAGCCCTGGGGAGGAAGGCAGACCATCGCCGGGCCGGTCCTGGTGGTCCCGGTCCAACAAGAGGAGCTTTCCAAATCCTATGTCGAGGTCGAGGGGCAACAGCCTGTCGAGCGTGTCACCCGGCATGTGACCGCGGACTCTCTGATCATCTTGCCGAAGGATCTCAAGGTCGACGCCTCGTTGGATCATCAGGAGCGGGAGCGCGGCATCTACAAGGCGGTGGTCTACGGCGCGGCGGTGAGGATGGACGCGACCTTCGACATGGAGGAAGGCCGCCGTTTCGTGGCCGATCGGGACGGCATGACGGCCGATTGGGCGCGGGCCAAGCTGGCCCTCGGAATCAGCGGCTTACGGTCCCTGCGGGATATCGAACCGCCCGAATGGAACGGCGAGGCGGTCCGCTTCCGGCCGGGATCGACGGTCGAATCCGTGCTGGGCAGTGGCCTGCATGGCGCGGCCCCGGTGCCCCGGGATAAGGACCCGATCTCCGTCAGTCTGTCCTTTCGGCTCAACGGGTCGGAGCGCCTCGCCGTTGTTCCGGTGGGGGAGCAGTCGTTGATTTCCCTGGCCTCGTCGTGGCCGCATCCCAGTTTCAAGGGCGCCGGACTGCCCGACAGGTCCACGGTGACCGCGGACGGTTTCACCGCCGCGTGGAGTATCCCCAGCCTCGCGCGTGATTTCCCGCAGGTCGGTCTGGGTTCGGAATGGGACGGCAAGGTGACCTCGGTCTGGGTTGGCGCGTCTCTCTTCGAACCGGTCTCCCTTTACTGGAGCATCGAACGGGCCGCCAAATACGGCATCCTGTTCGTCAGTCTGACCTTCGCCTTGTTCCTGGCGTTGGAATTCCGGTCCGGCGACAGCCGCATACATCCCGTTCAATATCTGCTCGTCGGCTTGTCGATGGCGACGTTCTACCTCGTTCTGCTGGCCCTGGCCGAGCACATCCCCTTCCTGGCGGCCTACGCGGCGGCGGCGGCGATCTCGGCTGGAATGGTCGGGGCCTACCTCGCCTCCGTCCTGGGAAGCCTGAGGCGGGGCGTGGGCGTGGTGGTCGGGCAGGGAGTCCTCTATGGGGCGCTCTTCATCGTTCTGCGCCTCGAAGACTTGGCCCTGCTTGTGGGGTCCGCCCTGGTCCTGATCGTCCTGGGCCTGCTGATGGCGGCGACGCGGCGGTTGTCGCCGCCCGGCGACGGCGACGACGCGCCCGACGCCGATCCCGAGCCGTCGGCGGCTGGGACCGTCGCGTCCTGACCGGGGTCCCGTCGACTAAAGAAGCTCCTCTCCCCGCCGCGCGAGGCCCTGCGCGACGGGGCTGGTGCCGTGGACGTCCCAAATGGTACGGGCGTAGTCCATGATCGTGACGTCCGACGAGAACTTGCCCATGCGGGCCGTATTGAGGACGCTCTTGCGCAGCCAGTCGTCCCGGTCCCGCCAGTTCGTGTCGACGTCCTTTTGGGCCCGCAAGTAGTCGGCGTAGTCGGCCAGCAGCAGGTAGCGGTCTCCGGCTCCCATCAGCGTTCGCATGAGCGGTTCGAACAGGGCCGTGTCGCCGCGCGAGAAGGCGCCGCCCCGGATCATGTCCAGGGTTTCCGCCAGTTCATGGTCGGCGGTGTAGTACTGCCACGGATTATGGTTGCCCGACGCCTGCAAGGCGGTCGCCTCGCGCGGACCCAGACCGAAGAAGAAGACGTTCTCCTCGCCGACCTCCTCGGCGATTTCGATATTGGCGCCGTCGCGCGTGCCGATGGTCAGGGCGCCGTTGAGGGCCAGCTTCATGTTGCCGGTGCCCGACGCCTCGGTGCCCGCCATGGAGATCTGTTCCGACAGGTCGGCGGCGGGAATCAGGCGTTCGGCGGTGGAGACGTCGTAATTGGGCACGAAGAGGACGCGCAGGGAATCCCGCACCTTGGGATCGGCGTCCAGGGTCTCGGCCACGCCGTTGATGAGGCGGATGATCAGCTTGGCCGTCAGGTAGCCCGGCGCCGCCTTGCCGGCGAAGATGACCGTGCGCGGAACGGGGTCGGTCAGGCGTCCGGCGCGGATGCGGTTGGCCCGCGTGATGACGTGCAGCACATTCAGAAGCTGGCGTTTGTATTCGTGGATGCGCTTGACCTGGACGTCGAACAGGCTGTCGGGATCGATGGCCTTGTCGAGTTGCTTGTTGGCCCAGGTCGTCAGCCGTTCCTTGTTGGCCCGCTTGACGGCGCCGAAGGCGTCGCGGAATCCGGTGTCGTCGGCCAGCGGCACCAGCTTGCGCAACTGGTCCAGGTCGGTCTTCCAGTCGTCGCCGACATGGCGGGTGATCAGGGTGGAGAGCGGGCGGTTGGCCTCGTTGAGCCAGCGGCGCGGCGTGATGCCGTTGGTCTCGTTGACGATGCGCTCCGGAAAGACGCGGTGCAGGTCGGCGAAGATGCCGGACTTCATCAATTCCGTATGGATGCGCGCCACGCCGTTGACGCGGTGCGAGCCGACGAAGGCCAGGTGCGACATGCGGACCCGCTTCTCTCCGCCTTCCTGGATCAGCGACAGGCGGCTGAGAAGGGCGCCGTCGTCGCCCAGGTTCTGGCGCACGTCGTCCAGGAACCGCTGGTTGATCTCGTAGATGATCTGTAGGTGGCGTGGCAGCATGGCCTCGAAAAGGGAGACCGGCCAAGTCTCCAGGGCCTCGGGCAGCAGGGTGTGGTTGGTGTAGGCGAAGACGCCGTTGCAGATGTCCCAGGCGTCGTCCCATCCGAGATGCTGCTCGTCCAGCAGCAGGCGCATCAATTCGGCCACCGCTATGGATGGATGGGTGTCGTTGAGCTGGACGGCCACCTTCCGCGGCAAGCGGGAATAATCGTCGCCGTGGGTGCGTTCGAAGCGGCGCAGGATGTCGGCCAGGGAGGCGGCGGCGAAGAAATACTCCTGCTTGAAACGCAGGGCTTTGCCCTGGCTGGTGGAGTCGTCGGGGTAGAGGACCCGCGACAGGCTTTCGCTGTCCACCTCGGCCTTCACGGCCTCCAGATAGTCGCCCTGGTTGAACCGGGTCAGGTCGAAGCCGTGGCTGGACCGCGCCGCCCACAGGCGGATGGAGTTGGCGGAGAAACCCCCGTACCCGGCGATGGGGAAGTCCACGGCCACGGCGGTGACCTCTTCTTCGCCGTGCCAGCGGAAATGGTCGCGTCCGACGGCGTCGCGGGTCTGCTCGACCCAGCCGCCGAAGCGGACCGGGTAACTGAATTCCGGGCGTTCGAACTCCCAGGGGTTGGCTTGGACCAGCCAGTTCTCGGGGACCTCGATCTGGGCGCCGTCGCGGATTTCCTGGCGGAACATGCCGTGGTGGTAGTGAATTCCGTAGCCGATGCCTGGAATGCCCAGCGTCGCCATGCTGTCCATGAAGCAGGCGGCGAGGCGACCGAGACCGCCGTTGCCCAGCGCCGCCTCGGGTTCCTCGTTCCGCACCAGGTCGATCTCCAACCCCATGTCGGCGAAGGTCGCGCGGGCGATGTCCAGGAAACCGCTGGCCAGCATGTTGTTGTCCAAGGACCGCCCGATCAGGAATTCCATGGACAGGTAGTAGACGTTCTTGGCGTCCTCGTGGACGTGCTGGCGCACCGAGTCCATCCAGGTCTCGACCAGCAGGTCGCGTATGGAATGGGCCGTGACGGTGAACCAGTCGCGGTTGGTCGCCGTTTCCGGATTTTTCGACACCGTATGCTTCAGGTGATGAAAGAGGCGTCGCTTGAAGGAAGCGATGTCCTCTTTCGAAACCGGGTCCGATTCCTGGGAAGCGGTCGGGGCCTTTGAGGGGCTTCGCGCCATGGGACCATCCTCGTCGCGGTTTCGGCACTTGGACCAAACGTCCTGACGGTAGTGCCGAAACAGGCTTGGGGAAAGCCTTTCTCGCGACAGGGCCTCTTCAACCCGAGGTTATTCGTCGTCTTCCGTTGAGTCGGGGCAGGCCTCTACCCAATAACGGCGCATCGGATGGCCGAGCTCCTCGTCATGGGCGATGAACTCCGCGAGGTCGCGCGCCATAGGGCGCCCATGGCCCTGGGTCTGCGTATCATCAACGACTGAGGTCCAGCACACCCGGTACAGGCGGGTGACATGGCCGGACGTGGGGGAAGCGATCATCACGCCCTCCGTCATGGGAGTGCACTGGGTCAATGGTACGCCCCTACCCAAGGGAAAACAATTAACCGAACGGTAATGGTTGGTCTGCCTTTCGGTAGGGCCTCTTCCCGCGGTACAAGAGGGGCACCCCGTCCCGTCGTTCGTTTCGGCAAGGAGAATTCCATGGAAATCCGCCCGCTTGGCCGCTCCGGTCTTGGCGTCAGCGCCATCAGTCTCGGCACCATGACCTTCGGCCAGCAGAACACCGAGGCCGAAGGACACGCCCTGATGGACATGGCCGCGGCCCATGGCGTGACCATGATGGACGCCGCCGAACTTTATCCCATCACGCCGAAAGCCGAGACCCAGGGACGGACGGAGGAGATCATCGGCTCCTGGATGCGGTCGCGCGGCAACCGGGACCGCGTGGTCGTGGCCTCCAAGGTGGTCGCCCGCAGCCCGGCCATGCCGTGGTTTCGTGGCGCCGACCATTGCCTCGACCGGGCCAACGTCATGGCCGCGCTGGACCGCTCCCTGACACGGTTGGGCACCGACTACATCGACCTCTACTACCTTCACTGGCCGGACCGGACGACCAACTATTTCGGTCGTCGCGGCTATCGCCACGGGGCCGGACCCGACGGAACGCCGATCGAAGAGTCCTTGGAGGCCCTGGCCGACGCCGTGAAGGCCGGAAAGATCCGCCATATCGGCATTTCCAATGAAACCCCCTGGGGCCTGCACCGGTTCCTGCGACTGGCCGAACAGAACGGCTGGCCCCGCGTGTCGGCCATTCAGAACCCCTATTCGCTGGTCAATCGCGTGTTCGAGGTGGGGCTGGCCGAGATGGCCATCCGCGAGGACGTGCCTCTGGTCGCCTACGCGCCGCTGGCGGGCGGCGCGTTGACCGGCAAGTACGCGGGCGGCGCCCGTCCGGCCAATTCCCGCATCGCCCTGTGGCCGGAGCGGTACAACCGCTATATGAAGCCCGGCGCCTTGCAGGCCACCGAACTTTATCTGAACATCGCCAAGCGCCACGGGTTGAATCCGGCGCAGATGGCCCTGGCCTTCGTCATGGCGCAGCCGTTCACCGGGTCGGCCATCGTCGGCGCCACCTCGCCGGAGCAGTTGGCGTGCAATCTGAAAGCGGCGGATCTGACGCTCTCCGACGAGGTCCTGGAGGACATCGAGGCCGTGCAGGCCGTCATGCCCGATCCCGCGCCGTAAGTTTGAACAGGCCTCGCCACCGAAGGACGTTCG
>CAZFRK010000011.1:0-19946 GCA_964521375.1 uncultured Rhodobacterales bacterium | reverse complement strand
GAGCATGCGGCTGTTAACCGCAGGGTTGTAGGTTCGAATCCTACCGCCGGAGCCAAAACGGAAACCCCGCCCTCGTGGCGGGGTTTCATGTTTTTACGGTCATTCCGTTCCCGCCGCCCGGTTTCGTTTTGCGCCGCACCACGGTTGGCTTACCCTGTCGCTTCGGGCATCCGCACTCAGGTTCCGGGGCAGTCACCATGAGCGTGCGTAACCTCAAGAAACTCTTCCGTCCGACATCCGTCGCCGTGGTCGGGGCGTCCAACACGGCGGATACGCCGGGGGCGCGCGTGATGCGGAATCTCCTGCATGGGGGATTCAAGGGCCCCATCATGCCGGTCAATCCAAAGTACGACTCCGTGCAAGGCGTTCTCGCCTATCCCGAGGTGTCGGCCTTGCCGATCGTCCCCGATCTGGCGGTGATCTGCGTTCCGGCCCGCGACGTGCCGCCGGTCGTCGAGTCATTGGGGCAGCGCGGCTGTGGCGCCGCTGTTATCATTTCCGTCGGTCTCAACGCCGAGGCCGACGGTGAAGGCCGCCCCCTGTCCGAGGTGATCCTGGACAGCGCGCGCCGCCACGGCCTGCGCCTGCTCGGCCCGAACAGCCTCGGCCTCCTGGCGCCGGGCGCCGGACTGAACGCCAGCCTGTCGCCGCAGCCCGCGCACAAGGGGCGGATCGCCTTCGTCAGCCAGTCCGGCGCCTTGTGCGCCACCGTCCTCGATTGGGCGCGCCCGCGCGGCATCGGCTTCTCCTATTTCCTGGCGCTCGGCGACGGGACGGACGTGGACTTCGGGGACGTACTCGACTTCCTCGGCTCGGACCCCGACACGCGGGCGATCCTGCTCTACGCGGAAAACATCGGCGGGCGCCGCAACTTCATGTCCGCCGCCCGCGCCGCCGCCCGCAACAAGCCCGTTCTGGCCATTAAGTCGGATCGCCACGGTCGCCTCGAGGACGAAGAATGCGACTCGGCGGGATGCGCCGCCCTGGCGGGAACCGACGCGGTCTACGACGCGGCCATGCGGCGGGCCGGCATGCTGCGGGTGTACGACATCGAGGAGCTTTTCGCCGCAGCCGAAACCCTGGGCGTCCTCAACCGCCCGAAGGGGGAACGGCTGGCCGTCGTCACCAATTCGCGCGGCATCGGCACGATGGCCGTCGACGTCCTGCACGACCTGGACGGAACCCTAGCCGAGCTGAGCGAGGACACCCTCGCCAAGCTGACCGCCGCCCTGCCCTCGGGCTGCCGCCTCGGCAATCCACTGGATCTCATGGGAGACGCCGGAGGCGCGCAATACGGCGACGCCTTGAACGTTCTGGTGCAGGCCCGCGAGGTGGATTCCATCCTCGTCATGCATGCGCCGCTGGGGGCCGTGCCCGCCACCGATCTGGCGACCCAGGTCATCGCGGTCGCCCGACAACATAAGCGCGCCAATATCACCACCTGCTGGATGGGCGAGGAACTGGTGACCGAGGCCCGCGCCGCGTTCCACGCCGCCGGTCTGCCGACCTTCGAAACGCCGCATCAGGCCGTCCAGGCCTTCATGCATACGGTGCAGTACCGCCGCAACCAAGACCTTTTGATGGAGACCCCGGCCAGCCTGCCGACGGACTTCACCGCCAATACGGTCATCGCCCGCAGCGTCATCCGGGGCGTCCTGGCATCGGGACGGAGCGTCCTCAGCGAACCGGAAGCCAAGGCCGTCCTGGCCGCCTACGGCATTCCGGCCGTCGAGACCCATATCGCGCATACCCCCGAGGACTGCCGGGCGATCGCCGAGGAAATGGGCGGTCCCTTGGCGCTCAAGGTTCTGTCGCCGGATATCCGCTTCAAGACGGAACGCGGCGGCGTTCGCCTGAACATCGAAACAAGCGAGGAATGCGAGGACGCCGCCCGCCAGATGCGGCGGCGCATGGCCAAGGCCTGCCCCGACGCCCGCATCGACGGCTTTACCGTGCAGCGCATGGAGCGTCGCCCCGGCGCCCACGAGCTGGTGGTCGGCCTGGCGACCGATCCGATTTTCGGGCCGGTCATCGTCTTCGGGCAGGGCGGCACGGCGGCGGACGTCATCTCCGACCGCGCCGTGGCGCTGCCGCCCCTGAACATGGCCCTGGCCCGGGAACTGATCTCACGGACCCGCGTCGCGCGGCTTCTCGAACGCTATCGCGGCCATGAACCCGCCGACCTCGACGCCCTTTGCCTGACCCTCATCCAGGTGGCGCAGTTGGTCGTCGATATCCCCGAGATCCGGCAATTGGATATCGACCCCCTATTCGCCGACCATCAGGGCGTCATGGCCCTGGACGCGCGCATCGTCGTCGCCGAGGCGACCACCGCCAACGGCGCCGACCGCCTCGCCATCCGGCCCTACCCCCGGGAGTTGGAGGAAACCTTCACCATGCGTGACGGGCGGGACACCCTGCTGAGGCCCATCCGCCCGGAAGACGAGCCCAATCACCACGTCCTGGTGTCACGCCTGACGCCGGAGGACATCCGCTTCCGCTTCTTCGGCTTGGTGCAGGAACTACCCCACTCGCAGATGGCGCGCCTGACACAGATCGACTACGACCGGGAGATGGCCTTCGTCGCCACCGCCCCCGACACCGAGGGGAAGGAGGAAACCCTCGGCGTCGTGCGGGCCGTCACCGACCCCGACAACGAAACCACCGAGTTCTCCATCGTCGTGCGCTCGGACCTCAAGGGCTCCGGTCTGGCCCGCGCGCTGATGCGCAAGATGATCCGTTACTGCCGCGACCGCGGCACCACGACCATGATCGGGCAAGTCCTCAAGGACAACCCGCGCATGCTGGCCTTCGTCGAACGCCTGGGGTTCCGCCGCGTCCGCTCGGTCGATGTCGATGTGGTGGAAGTGGAACTGGACCTGCAAGGCGGCTAGGTGTCCTGACGCCCCCTGGCGGCGGAACGTACGGCGCCACGGGTCTGGCGCCGGAGCGGCTATCCGACGATTCCGGACACCGCGGACGCGGAGGCGGCCCCCTGCCGGGCCAGCAGGGCCGCCATGTCCTCGTTGGGCATCGGGCGACCGAAGAGATAGCCCTGGATCACGTCGCAGCCTTCCGCCCGCAGGTAGTCGTACTGTTCCTCCGTCTCGACGCCCTCGGCGATGACTTCCAGCCCCAGGCTGTGGCCGAGATTGATGGTCGCGCGCGCGATCACGGCGTCGTTCGGATCGGTGTTGAGGTGGCGGACGAAGGATTGGTCCAGCTTCAGTTTGTCGACCGGGAACTGCTTTAGGTAGCTTAGGGACGAATAGCCCGTTCCGAAGTCGTCGATGGCCAGTTGCGCCCCCAGGTCCGACAGGGTGGTCAGGACCTGGACCGCTTCCCGCGCATCCTGCATCAGCATGCTTTCCGTCAGTTCCAGTTCGACCCGCCGGGGATCGACCCCGCAGCTTTCGATGGTCTGGCGCACCCGACCGACCAGCCCTTGCTGGCGGAACTGAACGGCGGAAATATTCACCGCCATGGTGATGTCGGGAAGACCGGCGTCCCGCCACGCGCGGCTTTGTCGCAAGGCTTGTTCCAGGACCCATTCGCCGATCGGCAGAATGAGGCCGCTGTCCTCCGCCACGGGGATGAAACGGGCGGGCGAGATCGCGCCGTGTTCCGGATGGTTCCAGCGCAGAAGAGCCTCGCAGCCGACCACCTTGCGCGTCTTGACGTCGATTTGCGGCTGGTAGAACAGGCTCAGGTCACCGTTGTTCAAGGCCTTACGCAGGTCGCCTTCAAGGCTCAGGCGGATACGGGCCTCGTCATTCATGTCGTTGGAGAAGAAGAAGATGGACTCCGTCTCCGACCGGATGGCGCGGTACATGGCCATGTCCGCGTTCTTGATCAGGTGATCGGGGTCCTCGCCGTCCTGGGGGAAGATCGCGATTCCGACGTTGGCGCCGACCCGGACCTCGATGCCGTCCAGGTCGGTGGGCTGGTTGACCGCCTCGACGACCCGCCGCGCCAAGGCACCCGCCGCGTCGGCGTTGGGCAGGCGGCTTTGAATGATGGCGAACTCGTCGCCACCGATACGGGCGATGGTCTCGGCGTATTGCGCCGCCGCCGCGTTGATGCGCGAGGCGACGATCATCAGCAACTGGTCGCCGACGTGATGGCCAAGCGTATCGTTGACCCGGGAGAAGCGATCAAGGTCGATGAACAGAACGGCCAGCGCGCCGCGTGTTTGGCGGGCATGGGAGACCGACTGATAAAGATGGTCGCGGAACAGCACGCGATTGGGCAGGCGGGTCAGGCTGTCATAGTTCGACAGATAGAGGATGCGCTCCTCGGCCCGCTTCCGCTCCGTCACGTCCTCATGAACCGCGACGAAATGGGCGATCTCGCCACTGTCGTCGAGGATCGGCGCCACGGTCTGATCCACCGTGTAGAGGCTGCCGTCCTTGCGCCGCTCGACCATTTCGCCGCGCCAGATATCTCCTCGCCTAATGGTGTCCCATAGGCGTTGATAGGTTTCCTCGTCCTGAACGCCGGAGCGCAACAGCGACGGGTCCTTGCCGATCGCTTCCTGAGCCGGAAAGCCGCTCAGACGGGTGAAGGCCTCGTTGACCCATTCGATGCGACCGTCGCGGTCGGTAATGAAGATGGCGTTGGCCGCCGCCGCCATGGCCGTGCCCTGCAAGCGAAGCTGGCGCTGGTCATGGACCGACTGCCGCGCCGCCCCGACCCGCGCGCCGAGCGTTTCCAGGCGGTCGACCAGTTCCTCTTCCGGCTGGTCGGCGCGACCGATGGCCATCAGGACGCCCGACACCTCGCCCTGCTGGTGGAGCGGCATGACGATGACCCAGTCGAAGCGTCCCGACATCAAGCGCACGATACGCCCCGCCGCGCTGCCGGTGATGACCCTCACGGAGGCGGCCTGAATCGCTTCGACCAGAGGCGCGATCGCGTCGGGCCGCCGGAGAATGTCGGTCAGGGCGGTCGCGACGGCCTCGGGGTCCAGAACACCGGCGGCGGCCCGGAACTCCAGGCCCGCGCCGTCCCAAGACAAAAGCGTGCAGAGCGGCAGGTCGAAGGCGGCGCACGCCTCCTCGCAGATATCGGTGTCCAGGTCCTCGGGTGATCGTCCGTGCAGCACCCGGCGATCCAGGCTGTGCAGGAAGTTATCCAGCCGTCCCGCCATGAGCGTGTCGGAAATGTCGCGGACCAGACCGATCAGCAGCATTTCACCGCCCAGCTCGGTCTTGTTGACGCTCAGTTCCACGGGCACCCGTGTTCCGTCGCGACGCAGTCCGTAGAGCGTCTCGCCCCGCGGCGAAGCGCCGTCGGGACGACCACCAAGCAGAGCGACTAGCCCGCCGGGAGAGGCTCCGCCCCCCTTGACCGGAAGCAACAGCCCGGCATCCCGCCCGACGACTTGATCGGTTTCATACCCGAAAATCCCTTCCGCCGAGGGATTGAAGTCCCGAATCAGGCCCTTCCCGTCCACCACCATGACCCCGTCGGGCAGGGCGTCGAGGATGTTGCGCACGTGCTCGGCATGCTCCGAGGCCTCCCGCCCGGCCCGCCTCGCGTCTTCCCGCGCCCGTTCCAAATCCGTGCTCTGGCGGCGCAGGGCCAGAATGATCAAGCCCACGGCGGTCATCCAGCCGAGCGCCTGATCGGCGAAAACGCCCCAATGGGCATCGACCGTTTCCAGCGTCGGCGCCAGAAGGCCGGTCACGATACCCCATACGGCCAGGACGCCGCCGACGAACAGATTGGATTCGCGCGGACCGATACCGGATCGCAGCATATCCGCCGCCGCCAGAAGAAGAACGATGCCGCCGACCACCTGGAACAGCAGGCGTCCCACCGGGGGGCTGATCGCCGGAACCGAGGCCACGGCCAGCAGGGTCAGCAAGGAGACGGTCCCCGCCGCGGCGACCAGCCGCATGGAGTCCTTCCCGCTGAATGATCGCGTCCCCGCCAAAATAAGCAACGCGCCGCCCAGATGCAGCGCCTGGGACATCAACAGCGCCCCACGCTCGCCCGCCGCCTCCCTCATCAGGATGAACGCGACGCCGTTCAGCGCCAGGAACGCCAGGCCCATGGCCCATTTATAGAGGCCCGGCCCGGCGTCGCGCAGCGACGCCAGATACAGAAGCGTACCGGCCATGATGGCCGCGCTCGATATGCCCATCCCTACGATGATCGGATTCATGGGCCGCGCCTGCCGCTCCTTTCCCGCCGCGAGAGGCGTCGAGAGTGTTCCCGCTGCTTTCGGCAACACTAGCCCGTCATGTCTTATGTCACAAGATATGACCGCTCAGTCGCATGTGCCCGCAACTGTGTTCTTTACCTCGACGGCGAAATATTCTATCAAAATGATACCGTGCGTATGGAGTGGCGCCCACCTGCGGTCGAGCGCCTTCGTGAACTGGGGTCAGTTGGCTGCCCGACTGAAACGGAAAGAGTTTTGGGGATGATGTTCAGAAACTTCGCGGGCTGCCTGACGGGTCTGGCCGTCGTTCTGGCGGCCAACGCCGCCAACGCGGACCCCTTCGCCGACGCCTTGAACGGCCTGTTGGATAGCAACCCTCAGATCGTCGCCAGCAAGAACACGGTGGCCGCGGCGGAAGAGCAGAGGAAGCAGGCCTTCTCCGGCTATTTGCCCAACGTCACCATTACCGGTGATTCAGGGTATGAACATGTCAACAACCCGACCCGCCGGACGAGCAACGACGACCCCTACGGTCGCGGTCGCGAGACCGCGGGCGTCGTCGCCTCCCAACTTCTCTATGACGGCGGCTTGACCGACGCCAACTACCAGTCCGCCAAGCTGCAACAGGACGCGGCGGGGCTGCGTTTCCAGGGAACCACGCAGAGCGTGCTTTTCGAAGGCATCTCTGCCTATCTCTCGGTCTTGCGGCAGATGTCGCTGCTGCGCCTGTCCAAGCAGAACGAAAACAACATCAAGCAGCAGCTGAACCTGGAAAGCGAACGCGTCCGTCGCGGCTCCGGCATTTCGGTCGACGTGCTGCAAGCCAAGTCGCGGCTGCAGCTGGCCAAGGAGCGCCGCGTCGCCGTCGAAGGCGCGCTACGCGCCGCCATCGCCCGCTACACGCAGGTGTTTGGTCATCCGCCCGAAACCAAGGCCATGACCATCCCCGACGCCCCGCTGTCGGTCTTGCCCGACAGCCTCGACAAGGCCATCGCCGAGGCGCTGGACAGCAACCCCAACATCGGGGTGGCCGATGCCCAAACGCAGATCGCCAGCGAACAGCGCCAGGCCGTGGCCTCGGAATACCTGCCGACCGTTAATTTAGAAGCGGCGGCCAATTACGAGAACGACAAGAACACGGTCATCGGCATCCGCCGCGACTATTCGGTTCTGGTCAAGGCCAACTGGAACATCTTCAACGGCTTCTCGACCCGCGCCGGTGTCGCCAAGGCCGCCTACGACTACGCGGCCAGCAAGAACACCGCCGAGCATGCGCGACGCAAGGCCGAGGAGCAGACCAAGCTGGCGTGGGAAGCCCTCCAGACGGCCCGTCAGCGGGTGAGCCTTCTCGACAACGCCGTCAACATCGCCTCGGAAGTCTTCACCTCGCGCCAGAAGCTGCGTGAAGCGGGCAAGGAAACGGCCATCAACGTCCTCGACGCCGAAAACGAGGTCTTCAACGCCCGCATCAACCTGACGTCGGCGACCTTCGACGCCAAGGTCGCCGCCTTCCAGTTGCTGCAGGCCATGGGCCGCCTGGACGTTGGCACCGCCACCTCGGCGGGCGGCGGCCCCAAGCTTGCGGTCACGGTCAAGGACTGAGAACAGCGGCTCGACGGTCAAGCCCTGACCCGAAACAAAAAAGGCCCCGCTCCGGCGGGGCCTTTTTTGTCATGCCGTTCGTTCCGGGAGGGGTTTGCGCTCCTGATTCACCGTGGCGGCCCACCGGTGGAGTTCAACGAAGGCGTCTCACGGAACAATCGCGCCTTATTTGGTCAGGGCCGTGAAGACCCCATCCCAATCAGCGCCGGGCGAAGCTTCCTGATAGGCGTCCAGACGCTCCGCGTAGAGGTCGTAGAGGCCTTCGATATGAAAGATGTCCAGGGACCGGCACCGCTCCAGGTGTGACCGCGAGCGGTCCCAGTCCTGGGCGCGGTAGGCCTCGAGCATGGCGTCGTGCTCGACCTTCAGGGCCTTGAACTCGGCGCTTTCGGCGACGGTCTCGTCGCCCAGAAGGGTGAAGATGCGGACCGGCAAGGTCTTGCCCTTCACCTTGATGAGGTCCAACTCCATGGTGGCGAACTCGGGAATATGGTTCCGCGTCGCCTCGCCGATGACCACCTTGACGCCATAGGTCTTGGACTGGCCTTCGAGGCGCGAGGCCAAATTCACGGCGTCGCCCAGAACCGAATAGTCGAACCGCTGATCCGACCCCATGTTGCCCACGCAGACTTGCCCGGAATTCAGGCCAATACCGACATTGAGCTGAAGGAACTTCTCTCCCGTCTCCTCGGCTTCCTTCTTGCGCTCCTCGTTGACCTCCTTCATCGCCTCCAACATGGCCAGCGCCGAGCGGCAGCCGTTGGCGGCGTGCTTCTCGTCGTCCAAGGGCGCGTTCCAGAACGCCATGATGCAGTCGCCCATGTATTTGTCGATGGTCCCCTGGCGGGCCAGGATGACGTTGGTCATAGGCGTCAGGAAGCGGTTGATCAGGCGGGTCAGTCCCTCCGGATTGTCGCTGAAGGTCTCGGAAATGGTCGTGAATCCGCGAACATCGCAGAACAGAAGGGTCATCTCCTTCATCTCGCCACCAAGCTTCAGGCGATCGGGATCCTGCGCCAGCTTTTCCACCAACGCCGGGCTCATGTAGCGGCTGAAGGCGTCACGCACCTGCCGCCGCTGCGCCTCCTCGCGGGCGTAGTTGGAGTAGGTCAGGAACATGTAGAGCGCGATGGCCGTGATGATCGGATAGGCGATGCCGTAAAGTTCCCGATGCTCGACGAAGAACCACCAGGAGGTCCCGACGGCGCCGGAGACAAAGACCGCCAGGATGACGACGGTGAGGCGGGCGCCGACCAGGGGCACCAGGAAGATCATCAGCAGACCGCCCGCGGCGGTCAGGATCAATTCCTTGCCCACGGCGTCGCGCGGCCGGTTCAACTGGGTATCCTGAAGGACGTTCTCCAGGATGTTGGCGTGGACCTCGACGCCGGGCAGGAAGGAGTCCAGCGGCGACGACTTAATGTCGAGCAGACCGACGGCGGAGGTCCCGAGCAGGATCAGGTGTCCAGCGATCTTCTGGACCGGCGCCGTCCCCTTCAGGATATCGACCGCCGACACATACTTCTCCCGGTCGTATTTGGAGAAGTACACATAGGTCTGGCCGTGCGCGTCGGTCTTGATGGTCTGCCCCTGAATGACGATCCCCTCAATCCCGTCCTGCTCGCGGCTCTTGATGGCGATCGTCGGCGTCCCCGTGGCCACCCGCAGCATTTCCGCCGACAGGGACGTATAGATGTTGCCGTCCGCCACCGCGACCATGGGAACGCGGCGTACCACGCCATCCAGTTCGCCCGCGATGTTGAACAGGCCGCGCCCGGCGGAGGCATGGTCGATCACCGGAATATTGCGCAGCACGTCGGCATAGTGGTTGAGCCAGGGCTTGGGATCGGGGCCGATCACCGCGATGGAGGTCCTGGGCACGTTGGGGTCGGCGTCCTCCGCCTTCACGGTGCGCGCCGACATGCCCAGAACGACCCGGCTATCGCGGATGGCCTGGGCGAAAATATCATCGTTGCTGGGCATCTGACCGAGCCGACCGCGCAGGTCGGCGTCAATGCCCGGCAGCGCATCGGCCACCAGGGACGGCGACATGCGGTCGGGTTCCGGGAACACGACGTCGAAGCCGATCACGACGGCGCCCATGGCGGTCAGACGACTGACGAGGTCCCCGATCACGGTGCGCGGCCAGGGCCATTGTCCGACTTCCTTGAGGCTGCGGTCGTCCAGGTCGACGATGGTCACCGGACGCTGGACGATCTCACGCGGCTTGATCTGCTGGTAGATGTCGAAAGTCTTGGTGCGCAGCATCTGAAGCGCCGTCGGGTCCCACCAGCGCAGGGCCACCATGGCGACGAGGATGAGCAGGCCCATCAACCGCCCGGTTCCGCGCCACTTCAAACGCCAGGGCCGCCACGACGCCAGAGCCTTCCCGATGCTTCCCAACGCTGACATGCCGCCGCCCCCCCGCCCGTTATTTCCACCCCGAAACGACGAAAAACGCGTGGTCGTCCGCTATCGCCAGTGTGATAGAGTGCCGGTAAAACGCCGTCCAGGCAAGACGGTGCGCGGTGCCTCGGCGGTCACAACCGTGCCCCCCGCGAAGCCAGGAGTCCCTCGGTCCGTGTCCGATAAAGCATCCGTCGCCGCGACCCGCGCCAAAGCCGAGGCGCGGCAACCGGAAAATCCCCGTCCTTCCGCTTGGCTGAAGCCCTTCCTGCGTCCGCTCCGCCCCCTGTTCCGCGAAGTGGCGGCGGCATCGCTGTTCGTCAACATCCTGGCCTTGGCGGCGCCGGTCTTCGTCCTTCAGGTCTATGACCGCGTGGTCTATCACGCCGGGCTGTCCACCCTTCAGGGGCTGGTGATCGGCATGGTGCTGGTGCTGGCCTTCGACTACATCCTGCGGCAGACGCGCTCGCGCGTCATGCAGACCGTCTCCCTCAACCTGGATGTCCATGTCGGCAAGCGCCTGTTCGAAAAGGTCATGGCCCTGCCCCTACGGACCCTGGAATCCCGTCCCCTGAACTATTGGCAGCAGGTGTTCCGAGACCTGGACACGGTACGCAACACCATTTCCGGCTCGGCGGCGATGCTCGTCTTCGACGTGCCCTTCGCTGTCCTGTTCCTGGTCGTCGTCTTCATCATCGCCCAGCCCATCGCCTTCGTCCTCATGCTGTCGGTCGCCCTGTTCGCCATCCTCGCGTGGTTGTCGGCCCGCACCGTCGGCGGCGCGGCCAAGACCGAAAAGGCCTCCCAGCAGAGCCGGGACTCCCTGATGGCCGAAACGATCATGGGACGCACCACCATCAAGGCCCTGGCCCTGGCCGACCATCTGCGTCCGCGGTGGGAGTCCAAGCAGGCGGAAACCATCACCGGGTCGGTGGAACGCGGCACTCAGAACGACCGCTTCGTCAATCTGGGGCATATGCTGACCGTGGCCACGACGATCAGCATGACCACCGTCGGCGCCATCGCCATCATCAATCAGGAAATGACCATCGGCGGCCTGGTCGCCGCCAACATGCTGTCCGGACGCCTCCTGGCGCCGCTCAACCAGTTGGTCGGCGCCTGGCGGACCTACGCCGGGTTCAAGCAGTCCGTGGCCCGCCTGGACCGCCTTTTCGCCGACGAGGAGGACCGCACGGTCAGCGCCATCGCCATGGAGCGCCCGGAAGGCCGCCTGAAGCTGGAGGACCTGTCCTTCCGTTACCGTCCCGAAGGAAACCCGGTGGTGGAGAACGTCGCCCTGGACATCCGACCGGGCGGCATCACCGCCATCATGGGCCGCAACGGCTGCGGCAAGAGCACCCTCCTGAAGCTCGCGCTCGGCCTCTACAAGCCGGTGACGGGCCGCGTGCTGCTGGACGACGCCGACATCAGCCAGTTCACCCGCTCGGAGCTGGCGACCTGGGTGGGCTATGTCCCTCAGGAATGCGTTCTTTTCTCGGGGACCATCCGCGACAACATCGCCCAGGGAAAGCATGACGCGACGGACGAGGAAATCCTGGCCGCCGCCCAGGCGGCGGGCGTCCACGGCTTCGTCATCGACCTGCCCGACGGCTACGGCACCGACGTCGGCGAAGCGGGCGCCCTGTTGTCGGGCGGCATGCGCCAGCGCATGGCCATCGCCCGCGCCCTGGTCGGCAACCCACCGGTGCTGATCATGGACGAACCCTCGGGCAGCCTGGATCGCCAGGCGGAGGAACAGCTCCGAACCACCCTCATGGAATTGGCGAAAACCCACACGATCGTCATCGTGACACACAGTCCCATTCTTCTTCAGGGGTGCCGGTCGTTGGTGGTCATGGACCATGGCCGCGTCATCCTCGCCGGTCCGGCGGCGGAAGTGATGCAACGCCTTCAAGGGCACGGGGGCGGACAGGGCCAGCAAGCGCACACGACGCCATCCCAGGCCCCGGTACCGTCTCAATCTCCGCCCGGCACGTCCGGCACCCTGCGTGGAGGAGCCTAAGCCATGAGCGCCTTCACGTCCCCGCCCGGCAGCCTGGAAGAGACCCTGAGCCTGCGCAAGGACCCTGGAATCCGCCGCCTCGCCTGGGTGGTCATGACCCTTCTGGCGGGCTTCGTCACTTGGTCGGTCTTCGCCGGACTGGACGAGGTGGCCACGGCCCAGGGCGAGGTCGCCCCGCAGGGAAAAGTCAAGGTCATCCAGCACCTCGAAGGCGGCCTTATCACCGACATTTTCGTGCGCGAAGGCGATTTCGTCCGCGAGGGAACGCCCTTGATGCAGCTGGATCTGGCGACCGGCGGCGTCAACCGCGAGGAAATGCAGGTCCGCATCGACGGGCTGAAGCTGACCCAGGCCCGCCTCCAAGCCGAGGCCACCGGGTCTCCCCTGGCCCTTCCCGGAGGTATCGCCACCGCCCGGCCCCAGTTGGCGGGCGCCGAACTCGACACCTACGAGGCCCGCGCCGCCGAGCTTGAATCGACCCTCAAGGTGTTGAACGAGCAGATCAACCAGCGTCAGAGCGAAATACGCGAACTGGAAGCCCGCCAGACCGCGGCCGCCGGAAATCTTCGGGTGGCGCGGGAAAAACTGCGCATGTCCGCCTCGCTTTTGCAGGATGGCCTGACCGCCCGCATGGACCACCTTCAACTGGAATCCGAGGTGGAGAACCTTCAGGGCGAGCTGGCCTCCCTCAAGGAAGCCGTCCCCAGGGCACGGGCCGCCCTCGCCGAGGCGCAGGAACGCTATCGGGAGGAAACGCTGCGCTATCGTCGCGAGGCAAAGGAGCAGCTCTCGGAGGTCAAGCTCAACCTCGCCCGCACGCGTGAGCTTCTGGAAACGGCCACCGACCAGCAGGCCCGCACGGAAATTCGCAGCCCCATCGACGGCATCGTCAAGAACATGCGCTACAACACCATCGGCGGCGTGGTGAAGGCCGGTGAGCCGATCATGGACATCGTGCCCAGCAAGGACAATCTGGTGATCGAGGCGCGCCTGCAACCGGTGGATCGTGGTTACGTGCGCGAAGGCCAGTCGGCGACGGTCAAGATCAGCACCTACGACTACGCGCGTTACGGCGGCCTGAGCGGCAAGGTCGTCCTCGTCGCGCCGGATTCGACCACCCCGGAACAAGGGGCGCCGTTCTTCCGCGTCCTGGTCCAGCCCGAAAAGTATTACCTTGGGGATCGGGAGGGAGAATACGCCATCACGCCGGGCATGCAGGCCACGGTCGATATTCACACCGGGACGCGGTCGGTCCTGGAATACCTCATCAAGCCTGTCCTGAAGATCAAGCATGAGGCGTTCCGGGAACGCTGACTTACTTCACTTTCACCGCGAAAGACCCGCCCTAACATCTTGCACAGAAAACAAATATGGGTCACTCTTGAGCAAATGGAACCATTGACCGTCGGAACTGGGGCAACGCGGCGGTCTTGGGGGGAGTTCGATAGGTAGATGTCCTTCGCCACGATTCTGGGCGTGCTCATAGGCTTCGGGCTGTTCGTCGGCTCTGTCGTCATGAGCACCGACAACTTCCTGATCTTCCTGAACGCGCCGAGTTTCATCATGGTGATCGGCGGCACCTTCGCCGCGACGTTCATCGCCTATGAACCGCGCTATGTCCTTCTGTCCTTGAAGGGCCTGCAATCGATCATCTTCGCCCAGAAGGTTCATCGCAACATCCTGACTCAAGAGGTCGGGCGGGTGATCCGCTGGGGCTACATCATCCAGAAGAGCGGTCTTCCGGGCCTGGAAAGCGATGCCGGCAAGCTCCGCAAGCAGGATCGTTTCCTCGGCTTCGGCATCGACCTCGTGATCTCCGGCTATACGGGCCCGGAAGTCCGCGAGATCATGGCCACCACCGTCGAAAGCACCTTCGGGCGCAACACCACCCAGGCCAAGATCCTGCGCAACATGGGGTCGACCGCGCCGGCCTTCGGCATGATCGGTACGCTGGTCGGCCTGATCATCATGCTCGACAACATGGGCGACGATCCCTCCGCCCTCGGCCCCGGCATGGCCGTCGCCCTGGTGACGACGCTTTACGGCGTCCTTTTCGCCCGCCTCATCCTTCTTCCCGCCGCCAGCAAGGTGCAGCAGCGCGAGGAAATCACGCGGTTCCGCAACTACCTCGTGGTCGAGGGGCTGGCGCTTCTGGCCGAACGCAAGAGTCCGCGATACATCCAGGATCGCATGAACGCCTTCCTCGACCCCGCCATCCACTTCAACATCGACAAGATGAAGGGACGGCAGTAGCGCCACATGGCCGACCAACGTTTCCAGAACAAGGACGAAGACGCCAACGACGAAGACTGGATGACCACCTTCGCCGACATGGTGACGTTGCTCCTGGCCTTTTTCGTCATGTTGGCGGCCATCTCCAAGGTCGACGTGGTGCTGTTCGAACAGATCAAGGCGGGCATGGCCAAGGGCATCGGTCGGCGTGACGTGGATACGCCGGTCGAGAAGGCCCGCAAGGAGATGGAAGAAGTCATCAAGTCGCTGAAGGTGGAAGACGTGGTCGGCGTCGGCACCGACTCCCAGGGCATCACCCTGGAATTCGCCGCTTCCGCCTTCTACGCGCCCGGCTCGGCGGAGATCGTCGAGGCCGCGATCCCGGTCCTCAACAAGGTCGCCGCGACCATCAACGCCGACCGCTACCGGGGCTTCCAGATCGAGGTCCAGGGCCACACGGACAATACGCCCATCAGCACGCCGATCTATCCGTCCAATTGGGAACTCTCCGCCGCGCGGGCGACGCGCGTCGTACGCTTTTTCGAGCAGACGGGGATCGAGGCGTCGCGCATGCGGGCCATCGGTCTGGCCGATACGGCGCCCAAGGTGCCGAACACGGGGCCATACGGCGATCCCCTGCCCCAGAACCAGGAAATCAATCGCCGCGTCGTGGTCCGCATCTTCCCACGCTGACCACGCGCGACCCCGACGGCTCTCCTAGGCGCGACGCCGCCGCTCTGGCCCCCGTCTCCGTGCCTGCCCCTGAGAGACCCAAAGAGGCGCCAACGCGCCTCCGTCCTCAGGCCAGCGTCAATTCCATATTGTCGCGGGCGACCAAAGCGCCTTCCCAGACTCGCCGGGCCTCGTCTTCCAGATGTTCCATGAAGGCGTCGTCATGGTCGGGATCGTGGTGGAAAATCGCCAACCGCCGGACGTGGGCCGCCTTGCAGAGGCGAATCCCCTCCTGCCAGGTGGAATGTCCCCAGCCGATATGGCTTTCGAACTCGTCGTCGGTATAGGTCGAATCATAGATGACCAGATCCGCGCCCTCGATCAGGGCCAGCACGTTCTTGTCCGGTTCTCCGGGATGGTGTTCCGTGTCGGTCACGTAACAAACCGAGACGCCGTCATACTCCACCCGGTAGCCGGTGGCGCCGTTGGGATGGTTGAGCGACGCCGTCCGAACCACAATCCCATCCCCCAGATCGAGCGTCTCGCCCTGCGGGAAATCGATGAACTTGAGCCGCGCGTGCAAGGCTTCCAGCGGTACGGGAAAGGTTGGATTGGCCATCTGGTTGGCCATGACGTGCTGAATGCCGCCCAGGCTTCCCAGGTGCCCGGCGTAGATGTCCAGATCCCAATCCTTAACGAAGGACGGCGCGAAAAACGGAAAGCCGTTGATATGGTCCCAATGGGTATGCGTCAGGAGGAGCGCGCCGCGGTTGACCTTGCGCATGAGCAGGTCCTGACCCAGCCCGCGAATACCGGTTCCGGCATCCAGGATGACGTGGCGATCCCCAAGAATAAGCTGAACGCAGCTGGTGTTCCCGCCGTAAACGACATGATTGGGGGAAGGACAGGCGATGCTGCCACGGACACCCCAAAACTTGATCCGAAAGCTCATAGACCTTGTCCCGTGCCCATGAAACGGGTTCGCCGCCCCCCGGCGTCACCAACGGTTCCATTGGATTTGATGTTAAAAGTGAACGAATCAGCGCACAAGGGGATGTTTTCTCATTCTTTTCTGTTAAGCCATGCTTAGGGGCAAGAAATCTCCACCCTGTCGCCTACGCCTACCCCCAGTAGCACCGCCGCCGAGCCGCCATTCACGGCGATTTCTACCAGACCGTTGCTGTTCACGTACCAGAACGGTTCCCGCCCCCGCGCGGCTCCAAATGTTTCGGCATGGGGAATCTCCCGCTCCTTGACGCGCAGGCACCCGCGGTCGTCCAGGCACGGTCCCCGCAGGCCGGTCATGGCGTTTCCGAAATGATCTATGTAGGTCACCGCCGCATGATCGTCGCTCCAATCCGGACGGTCCAGGCGCGCGGGCGGACGGTCGACCAGGGCACCAGGGGGCAACGCCGAGCCTCCGCGCAGCGACGCGGCGACCGGCGCGAACAGATCCCGTCCGTGAAAGCTGGCGCTCAACACCGGCGGGCGCCAGGCGATGGTCCAGGCGCGAACCCGTTCCGCCCGCCGGACGATCTGGCTGAACAGGCCGTTGTCGGGACCGACGAAGCACCGCCCGTCCGCCTCGACGACGACCGGGGCGCGGTCCGTTCCGACCCCCGGATCAACGACGCAGAGAAACACCGCGTCGTCGGGAAACGGTGCCCGGCAATAGGCTGGCAGGAGGTAGGCCGCCGCCTTGGGATCGAAAGCGGGCAGATCGGCGAAGAGATCGACCACGGGAACGCCGGGCGCCCGAGCGTTGAGAACCGCCCTGACCTGCCCCAGATAGGGACCTTCAAGACCGAAGTCGGTGAGCAGTACCAGCATGGCCGCGCATGTCCTCCTTCATCCAGGCCCGTTGACGAACGGTGGGGCTATGCTACCTAAGGACGGTCTTCCACCGTCCATGACAATGAGCGTAAATGAGAGGTCCCGTCCGTGACAGCCATCACCCGCCCCGGTCCGGCGACCGCCGTCCGGGTCATCCTGCCCTTCGCGGCCGGGTACTTCCTCTCCTACCTCTACCGCTCCGTCAACGCCGTCATCGGCCCTGAGCTGGCCGCCGACCCTTCGGTTGGTCCCGACGGATTGGGCGCCGGCGCCCTGGGATTGCTGACCAGCGCCTATTTCGCCGCCTTCGCCGTCGCCCAATTGCCGATCGGCCTGGCGCTCGACCGTTTCGGCCCACGCCGGGTCCAGGCGGTCCTGCTGATCGTCGCCGCCGGAGGCGCGCTGTTCTTTTCGCGGGCCGAGGGACTGACCATGCTCATCCTGGGGCGCGCCCTCATTGGGCTTGGCGTCGCGGCCTGCATGGTGGCGGCCTTCAAGGCGTTCCGCCAGTGGTTCGATCCGACGCGCCTGCCCTTTCTTCAGGGGCTGGTGCTCGCCTCGGGGGGACTGGGCGCCATGACCTCGACCGTGCCGGTCGAATACGCCCTGACCCTGACCGACTGGCGAGGCGTGTTCATCGCCCTGACGGGCATCACCCTGGTGATCTGGGCGGCGGTGGTCTTCGTCGCCCCGGATCACGAGGCGGAGGGGTCTCCGGAGAGCTTTCCCAGCCTAGTGCGCGGCATGCTGGGCCTGTTCACAAGCCGCTACTTCTGGCTCATCACGCCGGTCGCCATGCTTCAACAGCCCATCTACCTGTCGCTTCAGGGCCTATGGGCCGGACCGTGGCTCCAGGACGTGGCGGGCTACAGCCGCGCCGACGCGGCGGATGTCCTGTTCCTCATGGCGGCGACCATGGTCGGCGGCCACCTGACCACCGGCACCGTCGCCGAGCGTCTGGCTAGGCGCGGAGTGCCACCGCGCCGCCTGTTCACCATCGGAACCGTCCTGTTCCTGACCGTGTTCCTGCTCATCACCTTCGGCCCGACCAGCCTGGCGTGGATTCTGTGGCCGCTTCTGACGCTGGTCGGCACCACCGGCATCCTCGGTTACGCGATCCTGTCGCAGCACTTTCCGCCCGCGCTGGCGGGCCGGGTGAACACGGCCCTGAACCTGCTGGTGTTTCTGTTCGCCTTTATCGTCCAATGGGGTATCGGCGCGATCATCGACCTGTGGCCAACGCTACCCGGCGGCGGCTATCCGGTAGCGGCCTATCAGGCGGCGTTCGGCGCGGGCGCGGTGGGTCTGGCGGTCGCCATCCTATGGCTGCTCGTGGCGTCGCGACGGCAGCCCTAGCACCAGGACGCCGCCGATGGCCGCCAGCCCCGCGTAGACCGCGAAGGCCAAGCCGTAGCCCCCCGGCAAACCGGCGATCAGACCGAACAGCGCGGGGCCGCAAACGACGCCCCCATAGGTGAAGAACAAGGCGCCGCCGGTGGCCGTCCCGGCTTCTCCATCCGGAGCGTGGTGGCTGACCTCGGCGATCCACACCCCGTTCCAGCCGATGGCCGTCGCTCCGAACAGCACGGCCACGGCGGCGATGGCGACCACCGGCCAGGAGGCGTCGAAGAGCATCGCCAGGACGGCCCCGGCGGCCATGGCGGCGGCCACCAGGACCAGCATCAGGCGTCCACCCAGCCACCGGTCGGCCACCGCCCCCCAGACCACGCGCCCGATGACTCCGCTGGCCTGGGTCAGGGAAAAGATCAGCCCCGCCGTCACCAGATCCTTGCCCACGTCCTCGACCAGATAGACCACCAGAAACGTCGACAGCGACAGTTGCATGGCCGCGAAGGTAAAGGAAGCGAGGGACAGACGGCGCAGGGCCTTATGACGCCAGACAAACACCAACGGCCCGAGCAGGGTCGACAGGCGTATCGGCTGGTCGGCGCGCCGATCGCCATCCAGGGCCGCCCGCCACGGCTGGACGATCAGGACGGCGAGACCGGCCAAACCACCGGCGACCAGCGCCGCCGCCTGCCACCCGAACGCCAGCACCAAGGGCGGCACGGCGACCCCCGCCAGCATCCCGCCCAGGGGGACGCCGGTCTGCTTGAGGGAAAAGATCACCCCGCGATGCTCCGGTGGCGTGGAGCGGGCCAGCATATGCGTGCTGGCGGGCGTCACCGGACCATACCCCAGGCCGATCACCAATGCTCCCATCAGGGCCAGAACCGGCTCGGCCAGGGCCAGGGCGAGCAATCCGACGCCGACAAGTCCCAGGCAGACCTGGCTTGTCCGCATGGCGCCGTACCGATGCACGATACCGCCAGTCGGCACGCTGGTCAGCATGGCCCCCAGATAGACGATCGACGTATAGAAGCCGATCAGGCGCGGCGCCACGCCCATGTCGCCCGCCGCCTCCGGGGCGAACACCGGCGGCGTCAGGGCACCACCGGAAATCAGCACTTGCACCAGCGTGGTGACGGCCAGCACGCTCCATGGCGACGGCGTCTTGAAGGAGAGGGGGAAGATGCCCAGTTTCATGGTCTCCGGCATGGCGATGGACGACGTTGTTCTTGCTATTGCGCGGCGCGCATCGGACCATCTTTCACAGCATCCGGCAACTCCCGCCGGTATTGGATCGCCAAGACATGCCCGTCATCAACCGCATTTCCGCCTTCGAGGAGGACATGGCCGCGTGGCGTCATGACCTCCACCGCCATCCCGAGCTCGCCTACGAGGAGCACCGCACGGCGGCGGCGGTGGCGCGGCTCCTGCGGGAGTTCGGCGTCGACGAGGTGGTCGAGGGCGTCGGCGGAACCGGCGTGGTCGGTCTGTTGCGGTCGGGGGATGGGCCATCCATCGGCCTGCGCGCCGACATGGACGCCTTGCCGATTCAGGAACTGAGCGACCACGGGCACGTCTCCGTTCACGGCGGCAAGATGCACGCCTGCGGCCATGACGGCCATACCCCCATGCTTCTGGGCGCCGCCCGCTACCTGGCCG